>NZ_JADBTX010000063.1:0-93343 GCF_020245945.1 Microcystis sp. M015S2 | reverse complement strand
GGTTACAACCACCGTCAGGAGCAAGCAACAACCCCGGACAGCAAAGACTATTTTAGCGTCAGTTTGGCTGTCGGTCAGCTAATCCCCTAAAATTAAAGGAAAGCCTCGCAGGAAAACTAGAGTTATGACTTTTAAGATCCGGCAATTGGATAATTTAGACTACACACCTTAGATCGAGTTTGGCTATCTCTATCAAGGTTATACCCTTACTACCATGACTAAGGCAGATGTGCAAATCTTCATGGAAAAGATTTTACCGCTCTCGATCGAGTTTGCCGACTAGACTCTAGTGACCTCTCCAGTTAAACTATAGTAGTCAATAGTTATAAAGTTTTAAACGATCACCTATTGTCAGCCTTTTTAACCGGTCACTTTATTGCCTACCTATGTTAGACAGTTTCTCCCCCCAAACCTCTAGCCTCGTCCTCGCTTCGGTGGCGGACTATTTCAAAGTCCTGTCGGAAGTCAGTCGCCTACAGATTCTCAGTTGCTTGCAATTAGGTGCGATGAATGGTAAAGAAATCGCTGAAGCTACCGGACTAGGTCAAGCCAATCTCTCCAAACACCTGAAAGCTTTAACCCAAGCGGGAATTATCTCGCGGCAACCCCAAGGAGTCAGCGTTTACTATCAAATTACCGACCCCGTGATCTATGATCTCTGTCAGGTGGTTTGCGATCGTATTAGTCAGCAAATGCGTCAACGAGTCCTGGAATTCGAGAGTCTGCCGGCTTTCCATCTCCCTAAATAAAAATTACCAAACCCTTGACATTTTGCGTCAATTATGATAAGGAAAAATTTCCATGCTCCTAGAAGAACTTTGTCAACGCTATCGGGAGGGAGAAAGAGATTTTCGGGGGATTAATTTGCGGGAAGGCGACTTAACTAATATTATCCTCCCAGGAGTCAATTTTTGCCGTGCTGATCTGCGACAGGCGCGGTTAGGAAAAATAAGCCTTGCGCGATCGCTGCTGAGAGAAGCGGATTTAAGTGAGGCGATTCTTTGGGGAGCAGATTTAAGTCAAGTGGACTTTTATCGAGCTTGTTTACGCGATGCGGACTTAAGCGGGGCTAATCTCATCGAAGCCAATTTAGAAGCCACTTATTTAACCAAAGCCGTCTTAAACGGGGTTAATCTCAACAGTGCTAATCTCCAGCAGGCCGTATTAATCGATACGGATTTTCGCTCCACTTCCGACCAACGCACGGACTTAGGCAAAACTAACTTTTGCGGAGCCGATCTCAACTATGCCAATCTGAGTGGCTCCCTGTTATATCGAGCTAATTTCGCTGATTGCCGACTTTGCCGGGTTAATTTTCGTGCTAGTCCCGAAAGAGACGCATTTATTACCGATCTCACCTGGGCCAGTTTCCGGGGTGCGGATCTCAGTTATGCCGATTTGCGCGGGGCAATTTTAGAAGATGTGGACTTGACTGATGCTGATTTAACTGGGACTTTGTTTTAATCTGGGGAGGTTTTTCAGGGATCAGTAATCAGTAAACAGTAAACAGTAATCAGTGAAAAGATGTCATTTCACTTAAAACTCAAATCTGCTCACTGATAACTGCTCACTGATAACTGATAATTAGGGGTCGATTTATTTAAAACCGACGGATGCTTGCCAAACAAAGGCCAGCAAGAGGAAAAATAGGGGAATCAGGGGCAAGACATCGACTAAGGGGTCGAAAATTTGGTATGCTTCCGGCAATTTGGCCAACAAAAGTGCAGTTTCCATCTCTCTATCTACCTTGACAAGAAAATTTTCAAACGTTTGCTGAAATTTTATCACGTTGGGGTAACATCTACGGCATCCTCAAGCCAAGGGGCAAAATCTTGGGCAAAAGTCCCACCCAGGATAGATTGACGAATTTCACGGGTAAATCTGATTAATTCGGCGATATTGTGCAGAGATAAGAGAATATAACCCAACATTTCCCCCGATTTAATTAAATGATTCAGATAGGCACGGCTAAAGTGTTGACAGGTGTAGCAGGGACAAGTCTCGTCTAAAGGGACGAAATCCTCCTTAAAACGGGCATTTTTTAGGTTCCAACGCTCTCCCCGCACTAAAGCCGTGCCATGGCGACCAAAACGGGTGGGAATAACGCAATCAAACAGGTCTATGCCACTAGCGATCGCCTTGGCCATTTCTCGATAGGTTCCCACTCCCATCAGGTAACGGGGTTTATTTTCGGGGAGTAAAGGGGCAGTTATCCGAACAATGCGATGAATTAGGCTCGTTTCTTCCCCCACACTCACGCCACCGATAGCATAACCGGGTAAATCGAGTTTTACTAAAGATTCCGCCGCCGCTGCCCGTAAATCCTCATAGATTCCCCCTTGGACTATGGCGAATAAAGCCTGTTCTTGGGGTCGTTGATGGGCCCCCAGACAGCGCTCTAACCAGCGATAGGTGCGTTCTATGGATGCTTTCATGGTCTCATGACTGACTCCCGTGGGGGGACATTCATCGAAGGCCATAATCACATCAGCACCGAGGGCATTTTGAATCTGAATCGATTTTTCTGGCGTAATTTCGATGATTCTACCGTCCCGGGGCGATCGAAAGGTGACTCCCGACTCTTTAATTTGCCGGAGTTGACTAAGGCTAAATACCTGAAATCCACCCGAATCTGTTAATATTGGCTGATTCCACGCCATAAAATCGTGTAAACCTCCCGCTTTCTCGATAATACTTTCTCCGGGCTGCAGATGCAGGTGATAGGTATTAGCGAGAATCATTTGCGCCCCCGTGCTGGCGATTTGAGCGGGGGTCAAACCTTTCACCGTGGCCAAAGTTCCCACGGGCATAAAACGGGGTGTTTCTACCGGTCCGTGGGGAGTATGCCAAACCCCAACCCGCGCACCAGTTTGGGGACACTGGGCGATTAATTCAAAGGAAAATCCCACTGTTTCAGTTATCAGTTATCAGTTATCAGTTATCAGTTATCAGTAACCAGTATTTTTGATCGCTGCCTAAAAGGGGCAATCGTTGTCGTCTTCGTCTTCAAACTGCACATCCCACTTAGCAGAAAGTACCTGAGTAACCATGGCTTCGAGGGTATCGGCATTGAGACGGGCTTTCATCTCGGGGTCTTGCAGTGGATTACTCAGGGGAATTAGCCGTAATTGCCGATTGTCTTGGATCAGATCAAAATAGGTTTCACCGTCGGGAGAGCGGGTTAAACGCAGACAATCGAAGCTATAGGTATTGAGATAAAGACTGTAGTTAGCAACTAGGGTGCTTTGCTGATAATCGGCGAAAACTTCCACTATCCATCCCTCCCCTTCACTCTGAATCACTCCTTCGAGACTATGGATGTAGCGAACTCGTCCGAGATCATCGAGGAGACGACGCATATCTTCTTTAGCGATGACCACGCCAGAATCAATAATACAGGGGGCGGGCAGGGGCTGTGAGGGTGGATGATAGTTCATAGGGATTGCCAGTAAAAAAATTTCCGTTAATAACCCACCGGGGGGTTTCTACCGATTCCTGTTGCAATTTTCTTCGGGTTACGTCTCGATCTTAACCCAATCCGCTAGAACTTTTCACTGTTATTTAATATTAATAACGGCGATCGATGATTAATTTCCGCTTACTAAATATTTACAAAAATCTGGGTAGACAGGGCCTACCCGATCATAACTATTTACTGGGAGGGTTAGAAGCGGAAGGACTGCGATCGATCACCTGATCGATTAAACCATAGTCTAGAGCTTCTTCGGCGGACATAAAGAAATCCCTTTCCGTATCCTCGGCGATGAGGTCGAGAGGTTTACCCGTATGACTAGCTAGGTGTTCATTGAGTAATTGTTTGAGATAGAGAATTTCTTTGGCCTGAATTTCGATATCGGTGGCCTGACCTTGGGCGCCGCCGAGGGGTTGGTGAATCATGATCCGCGAGTTGGGTAGGCTCATTCTTTTGCCCGGTTTGCCGGCGCTGAGGAGAAAAGCCCCCATACTGGCAGCTAAACCAATACAAATGGTGCTGACATCGGGACGGATTTGATTCATGGTGTCAAAAATCCCTAATCCGGCCGAAACGGAACCACCGGGGGAGTTGATATACAAGTAAATATCTTTTTCGGGGTCTTCTGCTTCTAGAAAGAGTAATTGGGCGACGATGAGGTTAGCTAGGTCGCCGGTTACTTCTTGTCCCAAAAAGACGATTCTTTCCCGGAGTAGTCGGGAGTAGATATCGAAGGCGCGTTCGCCCCGGCCTGTGGTTTCAATAACGGTAGGAATCATTGCGCTTTCTTGTCTTGCTGCTGCGGTTGGTTTTTTGATTGTAACTTAGGGGAAGTGGGGAAGTGGGGAAGTGGGGAAGTGGGAAATTTCAACTAAAACCCTAAAACCCCTAAAATCCCAACACCTGACCCTTGACGGCTAACGGCTAAAAATAATCTTCTCGATGGCATCTAGGGCGGTTTCTAGGTCATCATTGACGATTTGATCGGGGAATTCCTCGCTGGCGGCTAATTCTTCTTGGGCGCGTTCCAGACGACGGGCGATCGCCGTTTCAGCATCTTTGCCCCGGCCGCGCAAACGACGTTCTAATTCCTCGAAACTGGGGGGTAGGATAAAGATTCTCCTCGCTTCGGGGAAGCTTTGACAGACCTGTCTGGCTCCCTCTAATTCGATTTCTAGAATGACGGTCCGGCCCGCCGCTAATTGAGCGGCGATCGCTGATTGGGGTGTCCCATAATAATTGCCCGCGTATTCGGCCGATTCTAGAAATTCTCCGGCTGCCATTTTCTCCTCGAAACTGGGACGGTCGAGAAAATAGTAGTCTTCCCCCTCAATTTCACCCGGTCGAGGTGGGCGCGTAGTAGCGGATACGGACAGGTAGAGGTTAGGGAAACGAGTTAGTAAATGCCGGACTAGCGTACCCTTGCCCACACCGCTAGGGCCGGTAATGACAATTAATTGACCGGGTTGCATGGGGTTAATAACTTAGTTGCTACTATTAACAGGCGCTTCCTTGTTGACCACGAAACGGTGAGCCACGGTTTCTGGTTGAATGGCCGACAGCACTACATGACTAGAATCGGTGATGATCACCGCACGAGTCCGTCTTCCATAGGTAGCATCGATTAAACAGCCTTTATCCCGAGCATCACTGATGATGCGTTTGATAGGAGCCGATTCTGGGCTAACGATGGCGATAACCCGATTAGCGGAAACAATATTACCGAAGCCGATGTTGATCAGTTGTATATCCATAAGTTAACAAAGGTGTAGTCCTTTGTACAAAAGAGTGTGGAGGTATGATTACAATGTTATCGAGAAAGATTTAGCCTTACAAGGCTAAAAATAACATTCTTAATCACATTTTAGTATTTTTTCAGGTTTTTTGCGATTTTAATTAAATTTGTTTACACGAGTCTCTATCTTAGGGAGTAAATAGTCCAAAAGTCGGGAAAATTAGGGAATTTTGAGGGTTTGGGGTGATGGGGAAGTGGGGTGTAGGGTGTGGGGTGTGGGGAGATGGGGTGTAGGGTGATGGGAGCTTTTTTCAGTGATCAGTAAACAGTAAACAGTAATCAGTGAACTGAAAACTCACAACTGATCACTGATAACTGATCACTGATAACTGATCACTGATAACTGATCACTGTCAAGAATGTCCCCAGCAATGGCATGATAATTATGGTAACTAATAAGTATTCTCTATCCTTGGTGGGTGCGTCAGACTATGGGTTTTGCTGATCTATCGATCGCTGATATTGCGGCAGAGTACGATCTGGCCGATGAATCTGTGTTGTCACTTTGCGACCAATTAGGCATCTCCTATAAAGATCGGCAGACTAATCTCGCCCTAGAAGATGCTAAAGCAATTATCTCACTGATTTTATCCCAACGCTCAGGAGTAACCGCCTCGAAAACGGAAACGTCCCCTTGACTTTATTCCCCACTGCGATCTTCTCGGTGTCCGTGATCACTTAGAATCGATCGACACCCTCCCAGAGGAGAAAATTTTTTAGTCACCTTAAAATTCCCTTTCTTGGAACAATTGCGAGTAGGAGAACAATGATCAAACGTTTGATTGTGGCAGCGATCGCTGTAGTCTTTTTTGTATTACAATTCAATCTTAACGGCGCTAGTGCCTTAGAACTCAATGAAAAAACCCTCACCATCACCCTCAATGATGCAGGGGAATCGGTGACTTTGACTTCTGAACAAGCGACGGAAGGACAGAAACTTTTTGTCGCCAATTGTACTAAGTGCCACCTGCAAGGTAAAACCAAAACTAATAATAACGTCAGTTTGGGTCTGGCCGATCTGGCAAAAGCGGAACCTCCCAGAGATAATCTGTTAGCATTGATTGATTATCTAGAACATCCCACCAGTTACGATGGTGAAGATGATCTCAGCGAATTTCATCCCAATGTTAGCCGTCCCGATATCTTCCCAGAATTACGCAATCTGACCGAAGATGATGTGTATAACGTCGCCGCTTATCTGTTGGTTGCTCCCCGTCTAGACGAGCGTTGGGGTGGTACAATTTACTTCTAAATTGCCCTCCATAGATCCCTCGATCCCTCTAGATTTCTAGGGGGATTTTTGATTAGACAGCAAATAGTTGTAAAAATTCTTTGAGTTCATTTAATACCTCATGCTCAAAGTTCCAAATGTCTTTTTTGGTTAAAGCATGGGATAAATTACAATATTTCTTAGCCTCTCTTTTTTCATTCTGTGATGGTGTATCTTCCCTGATATAGTTTTGAATCCACAATTTATCAATTTTTTTACGATTTATATCAATATTTTTTTGTGCAAGACAGGATCGCCAAGCTTCTACACAATCAGCATGGGGAGAATCTTGGGTTTTAATTTCTCTCAACACTGTCTCTAGTTCCCCCTGTTCATTAACATGAAGAAAATGACAACCTATTTGAGTATTCGTAGAAGCATTTAATTGAAATAGCTTTTGGGTATCATCTATCCTGACTGCTTCTCTAAAAACTCTTTGAATACATTGACTAACCAGAGCAAGTCTTTCTTGTCTGGTTTGTTCGTCTAAATCTAAAACAATACCTATCTTTTGAATATCATCTTTGAGCAGGGTGTTATTAAGTCGTTTCAGTCGTTGTTCAAGGCTACGATAATTTTCTTGTTCTATTCCGTCTAGAATATAAAATTCAACAATAGTTATCGTTAAATGATTCGATTCATTAATATGCTCAATAATAGCTCGTAAAAAAGCCGCATCATCTTGACTTTCAACAATTATTACATTAGACACGATTCTACTCACCTCTGATTCGATCATTATGCTTGAGAGCATAATCTAAGATATCTAATTCACTTTTAATACCAATAATTTTATCAGTTCTGGGACTCCTTGCTAGTTCAAAATAAGCCCCCTGTTCTGGATAATATTCTAACCCCACATCGGCAAAAGCTTGGATCATCTCTAAACTGTGGGTTGTAGCAAAAATTTGGCTATCTAGTTCGATAGCTAATCGGAATAAAGTTTTCCAAATATCTGGGTAAGCAGTATAGTGAAGACCATTTTCTATTTCATCGATAAAAATAATTTTTTGCGGATTAAGCAGCAGAGAAAAAATCATCTCTATTAGACGATTAATAGCTTCACCAAACAGAGATATGGGTAGGCGTTTTCTCTCTTTTCTTTTCAGATATAAATTTGGTTCACCCAGAAAAAAACTTTCTATTTTCTCAATAGAAGGATCGAGAATTTGTAGAGCTTTTAGCACTTCTTCTTCCTGTTCATTAAAAACTATTTTAGTATAGGCCTCGCTCAATTCTTGCAAAGATTTATTGACAGATGCGGCAATGATTACTGGTTCCTCATCACCCCCATTAGGTAAAGCTAGTATCTCCTTAGAACTGGCAATTAAAAAATAGTTCATTTGCTCATCATTTGAGTCATTATCATGGTCAAAACTTGTGTGAATATTTAAGATAGAAATAACTGATGGATTTTTAGCGATAAAATCGTATAATTTTTGCAAGTCTTCAGGGATGCCTAGAACAGTATCTTTAAGAGAATCGGAAATCGATATTTTTACCAATTTATCCCCTTGATTAGATTGGGAGCCTTTTAACTCAATAATATTTTCTCTATCAAGATTAAATAATAAATTATCCCAGGCATTTTTTGGAACAGCCTGAACAACTGCTAAAGATTCCTTGCGAATAGCTTCTCTGACTTCATGAATAGTATTTGGATAGGGATAACTATACAAAAACATTGCCTCTAACAGGGCAGTTTTCCCTGAATTGTTCTTACCACCAATTAAATTAACTCGCTCAAAACCTTCAATTTTGGTATGCTCAAAACATCTAAAATTACTAATTTCAATATCCTTAATCATGTTGACCTCTGGGCTGGATAAGCATAAACTTAGGGTTAGGAATGACCCTGGCAAGATGGGGATTTTTTTACTTAATTCTAGACGAGAATCGCCTCCAACTCTCAAACCGGTGACTATCCCCGACGGAAACTGCCACCCTAAGAGATAATAGAGACAGGGATTTATTTACATTTCTTCATCATGGCTAGAGACTTACGAGGATTTATTAAGCTTTTAGAAGATCGTGGCCAATTACGCCGCATTAGTGCATCGGTCTCTGCCGATTTAGAAATTGCCGAGATCGCTAATCGGATGCTACAGGTGGGGGGGCCGGCCCTACTGTTTGAAAACGTGCAAGGAGCAGAGTTTCCCGTCGCTATTAACCTGATGGGAACGGTAGAACGCATCTGTTGGGCGATGAACCTGAATAAACCCGAAGAATTGGAAGATTTAGGCAAAAAACTCGCCCTCTTGCAACAACCGAAACCGCCGAAAAAACTCTCCCAAGCGATCGATTTTGGTAAAGTGTTGTTTGATGTCCTGAAAGCCAAACCCAACCGTAACTTTTTCCCTGCCTGTCAACAGGTGATTTTAGAAGGGGATGAAGTAGATTTAAAGAAAATTCCGATGATTCGCCCCTATTCTGGCGATGCAGGCCAGATTATCACCCTAGGGCTAGTAATTACTAAAGATTGCGAAACGGGAACCCCTAACGTCGGTGTCTATCGCTTACAGCTACAGTCTCACAATACCATGACCGTCCACTGGTTATCCGTGCGCGGTGGGGCGCGTCACCTGCGAAAAGCGGCACAGATGGGCAAAAAATTGGAAATAGCCATCGCTTTAGGGGTTGATCCTCTAATTATCATGGCCGCCGCCACTCCTATCCCCGTAGATCTCTCAGAATGGCTGTTTGCGGGATTGTACGGCGGTTCTGGGGTACAGTTAGCCAAATGTAAAACCCTCGATTTGGAAGTGCCGGCCGACGCAGAAATCGTCCTCGAAGGAACAATTACCCCCGGAGAGGTATTGCCAGATGGACCTTTTGGTGATCACATGGGTTACTATGGCGGTGTGGAAGATTCACCCCTGATTCATTTCCACTGCATGACCCACCGTCGCGACCCCATTTATTTAACCACTTTTAGCGGTCGTCCTCCCAAGGAAGAGGCGATGATGGCTATCGCTCTTAATCGTATTTATACACCGATTTTACGGCAACAGGTGTCGGAAATCAGGGATTTTTTCCTACCCATGGAAGCTTTAAGCTATAAAGCGGCGATTATCTCCATTGATAAAGCCTATCCCGGACAAGCGCGGCGAGCGGCCTTAGCTTTTTGGAGTGCCTTACCCCAGTTCACCTATACTAAATTTGTCATCGTCGTCGATAAGGAGATTAATATTCGCGACCCCCGGCAAGTGGTTTGGGCAATTAGTTCTAAAGTGGATCCGGTTCGCGATGTGTTTATTCTCCCGGAAACCCCCTTTGATAGCCTCGATTTTGCCAGCGAAAAGGTCGGTTTGGGGGGGAGAATGGGAATTGATGCCACGACAAAAATGTATCCCGAAACTGACCACCAGTGGGGGGAACCTTTGGAGTCGGATCCGGCCATGGCGGTCAAGGTTTCCCAACGCTGGTTAGAATACGGTTTAATCGATATTAATTTACAAGAAGTAGATGCCAATAAGTTTGGCTACGAAATGTAGATTTAACCGACTAAGCTGTAAGCTAAGAGGCATTTTAAAAGATCTAGAACCTTGTCTTCTGACAAAAGATTCCTAAACTTCAACAAAAATGATTCTACAGATAATGGTAAACCCAAAGGTCAATGTAGAGATTGTGATGATCGGTGAGTGGGCAACCCTAACAATAAAATTATTTTGCCAGAGACTGAACCATAGACCTCTTGTAAAAATCAAAAATTGTTGTTAGGGTTAGTATCCAGTCGTCAGTAGTTAATAGTCAGGAGAATTAAGAATGAACAATAAGCGGTTTATTCGCAGATTTTATGCAATTTAATCCTTATTGCTGCCGTTTTTAAATCCTTAAAAATTAACTATGCAAGAGGCTTAATTAATTGAGCAGCTATATCAGTAGTCTGCCAAGTAATGCTCAAAAATTAGGCTTTCTTCTTCGTTGTGTGATCAGTTTAACTTAATATAGGAGCGATCAATCTTTGTGTCCTTTGTGTCTTTGTGGTTCGTTCCACTCACTCGCCAGCAGCACTGTATCTTAGAATACATCGGGTTTTAGACTTGGCGTTCAACGAGGATGCCTGTCCTACTCGTCAGGATTTTGCCTCTGCCCACTCCCTCCCAGTGCTTGACATAAATCCCGCAATAATGTTAAGATGGGAAGCTGGCTTAAGCCAAAGACAGCAGGTGCGAAACAGCTTAAATACCCTGCCGAGGTCAAAGCGAGAAAACAGCAGCCAAAAAGACTAAAGAGAGATTTTTTCTGTCTTGGTCGTGCCTGAACTGATTCTCTCCACTCAACCCCGGCGCTACAAGGGGTTATTTTTGCGCCTGTCTGTGGAACCGGTCCCCCGCATACAGGAGGTGAACAAGGGATGGGGAGAAGCAGAGAAAGCAAGGGAGTAATTCTAGAAGAATTAAAAACCTCCCTGAGCGAAGCTCAATTAACGATGGTCATCGACTATCAAGGTTTAACCGTCGCCGAAATCAGCAATCTACGCCGCAAATTGCGCCCCACGGGAACGATTTGTAAAGTCACCAAAAATACTTTGATGGGATTGGCGATCGCTGAAGATAGTGGCTGGGAACCGATGAAAAGCCTTTTATCGGGAACATCCGCCTTTCTGCTCGTAAAAGAGGATATCGGTGGAGCTTTCAAGGCCTATCAAGAGTTCAAAAAAGAAAGCAAAAAAACCGAATTGCGCGGCGGTGTCCTCAAAGAAGGGACAAAAGGTCAACTGTTGACAGAAGAGCAGCTCAAAGCGATCGCTGATTTACCGTCGAAAGAACAGTTAATCGCTCAGGCCGCCGGAGCAATCAACGCCATTGCCGCCAAACTGGCCCGCAGCATCAACGAAGTTCCCGCATCTTTGGCCCGTGCCGTCGATGCTGTGGCCCGTCAAGAAGAAAAAGAAGCGGCTTAATACCGCGCCAATCAATCACTGAAAACAATTAGGAGTCTAACCCATGTCTGCTGTAGCTGAAATCTTAGAAAAACTCAAAACCCTTACCCTCTTAGAAGCTGCTGAATTAGTCAAAGGTATCGAAGAAACCTTCGGAGTTAGCGCCGCCGCTCCGGCCGGTGGCATAATTATGGCTGCCCCCGGGGCTGCTCCTGCAGCCGCCGCTGAAGCTGTGGAAGAACAAACCGAATTTAACGTCGTTCTCGAAGAAGTTCCCGCCGACAAGAAAATTGCTATCCTCAAGGTAGTGCGCGAATTGACCGGTTTAGGACTCAAAGAAGCGAAAGACCTAGTAGAAGCCGCTCCCAAAGCGGTTCAAGAAGGCGTTAACAAAGACGAAGCCGCCACCGTCAAGAAAAAACTGGAAGATGCCGGGGCAAAAGTTAGCGTTAAATAGCTCGCCACTGATTCTGGGGATGTAGATTACATCCCCAGGCAAGCTGAAAAGCTCATTTCCTGATACTATAGGATTGTTATAGCAGTCTTGTAGGATGTCCAACCATGGAAAGCGTCGCTTACATTTTAGTTTTAACTATGGCTTTGTCGGTAATTTTCTTCGCCATCGCCTTCCGGGAACCTCCCCGGATTCAAAAGTAAATTTCTTAACTCCGTTTAGGTTAATAATTTTCTTCCCTGAGCCGCCCGCTTGTCAAAAGCAGGTTAGCGGCTCTGGTTTTCGTATTTAAAGGCTTAAATTAAAGGTTCCCCTCACCGAGCGCCTCCTATGCAGTGTCCTAATTGTCAGCATACCGATAGTCGCGTTTTAGAGTCCCGTTCCTCCGAAAACGGTCAGAGCATTCGTCGTCGTCGTGAATGCTTACAGTGTAAATATCGGTTCACCACCTACGAGCGCATCGAATTCGTGCCGATCACGGTGATTAAAAAAGATGGTAAACGGGAATCTTTTGATCGCTGCAAACTGCTGCGCGGTATCGTCCGGGCCTGTGAAAAAACTGGCATTCCCCACCTAAGATTAGAGGCGATCGTCAATGATATTGAATCTCGTTTGCAGCAAGACTCAAAACGGGAAGTAACAAGTCAGGAAATCGGTCAATTAGTCCTAGAATATCTCCGGCAAGAATCGGAAGTGGCCTATGTGCGCTTTGCTTCAGTTTACGGCAATTTTCAGGGAATTAGAGACTTTATCGCCGCTTTAGCGCTGCTGCAATCTTCCGAAATCGAACGCGCCTACCCTTCTTGGTCTCCAGTGGAAGAAGCCAGCGTGATCACCTCGTCTTAAATAGTTCCCGATTCAGTTATAATTAGGATCCCTTGTGCTATTTAAAGCCCAAGCTCTGGTTGGATTCTTAAAAGTCATTCTTGAGGCAGATTGCCTCCAAGAAAGCCGGATGCGGCAGTTCATCCCCTAGGCCCCGCCTAGTAACTAAATTAGGAGGCATCTCCTTGATTTAGAAACTGTACATCACATAGGAGGAAAAACCTACGGAAATTCCGAGGCCCAAACAACGTACATGACCACCCAAAAAACTGCAAACAAAAACATAGGCTTTACCCATGAAGATTTTGCCGCCCTTCTAGACAAATACGATTATCATTTCAGTCCGGGAGATGTTGTCGCCGGGACTGTTTTCAGCATGGAACCCCGGGGAGCGCTCATCGATATCGGTGCTAAAACCGCCGCTTTTATCCCCGTGCAGGAGATGTCGATCAACCGCGTCGATAATCCCGAAGAAGTTTTACAACCCAACGAAACCAGGGAATTTTTCATTCTTACCGACGAGAATGAAGATGGACAGCTAACCCTGTCGATCCGTCGCATCGAATATATGCGCGCTTGGGAACGGGTGCGTCAATTGCAAAAAGAAGATGCTACCGTGCGCTCGAATGTTTTCGCCACTAACCGTGGTGGGGCATTAGTCAGAATTGAAGGTCTCCGAGGCTTTATCCCCGGTTCTCACATTAGCACCAGAGAAGCGAAAGAGGATTTAGTCGGTCAGGAATTGCCCTTAAAGTTTTTAGAAGTGGATGAGGATCGCAACCGTCTGGTTTTAAGTCATCGTCGCGCTTTAGTGGAACGCAAGATGAACGGTTTAGCCGTGGGACAGGTGGTAATCGGTTCTGTGCGCGGAATCAAGCCCTACGGTGCTTTCATCGATATTGGTGGAGTCAGTGGTTTACTGCATATTTCCGAAATCTCTCACGATCACATTGACACCCCCCACACGGTTTTCAATGTCAATGATGAGTTGAAAGTGATGATTATCGATCTCGATGCCGAAAGAGGTCGCATTTCCCTCTCGACTAAACAATTAGAACCAGAACCGGGAGATATGCTAAAAAATCGCCCGTTAGTGTTTGAAAAAGCCGAAGAAATGGCGATTAAATACCGAGAAAAACGTCTAGCGGAAGCGGAAGGCCGGACTGTCTCGGAAGTAGTCGAAGAAATCGAAGTTCCCCCCGCCTTGGAGGAGGAAGATTTGGTTCTCGCCGCTACCGAAGAGTAAGTCAGTTATCAGTTATCAGTTATCAGTTATCAGATTTTAGTTTTAAGTGTACAGTATTAAATAAAAGTTTCCTACTGTCTTTTCACTGATTACTGTTTACCGATCGCTAAAACGTCTCCCAACTCCCCGTTTAATTTCAATCTTCAGACACTGCCGATAAATCCTGTAATTCCAGTCATCTCCTCATTAATATTGGCATCGAGGAAACGATCCAAGTCATCAAAAGTGGTTCCGTAGGCAATAGTGCTATCGTGGTATCCTTTCAGACTGACGGTATGTTGAGTAAAAACTTGCTGGAGATGGGGTAAACCGATGAGATAACTGTAGGTAGTGGCTCCGATGGCTAAATCCTTGCCCATTTCTTTGGTAGCCGACTCTAAACGAAAAGCGGCGTTGACTGTATCCCCGATCGCCGTATAATCTGGATGTTCACCGCTGCCAGTATTGCCGACCATAGCATAACCAGTATTCACTCCCGCACCGATGCGTAATTTAAAAGGTAAGGGATATTGTTCGCTTAAGGCGCAAGTCATGTTATTTAGTTGTATAATTGCTTGGAAAATTTGCAGGATATCGTCTTGATCGACTTCCTGTTGGCCGTGAAACCAGATGGCCATGATCGCATCACCAATATATTTATCTACCCAACTGCCGGAGCTGCGGATAATACCCCCGGCATGGCGAAACCAACTGCCAATCAGAGAAGAAAGCACTTTTTCGTCTAATTGCCTCGTTAAAGCCGTAAAATTCCGCATATCTACCACCATCACCGATGTTAAGCGCCGTTCATGGACGGCGGAGGTGAGGGTATCCCATTCTAGATTGCGCGGTTGCTTGCCCACATTGGTGGGAGCAGGACGATAGAACTGCACCTCGGTTTTGCCAAAGGTGATCTGCTCTTGGCTATGGATAGTCACCGGAATGGCTACCCTTCTGCCATTGACAAAAGTTCCATTGCGACTACCGAGATCGATCAGATAAAAATCCCCTGTTTCCGTGGATTGTAGAATAGCGTGATTACGAGAGATACAGTGATCTTTAATCACGATATCGTTATCTTTGCTCCGTCCGATTGTCCAGTAAGATTTCCCCACGAGAGGGAAAAAACGCTGGCCTCTCTCGGTATGGAGTAGTAAATAGGGATTTTTTCCTAGTAGTATATCCACGGGTGCATAAGCGGCAATAGATAGACTGCACTAATTATATAGCTTATTCTCTTAAGCCAGAGAAGCGGTAATCCAAAATAAACCATCGACTAAAATTGTACTCAATACGGCTCCGCTAAATGCCCACCAATGACATACCCTTTTTTGCAAAGGATAAATACCGATCGCTAAGAGCAGGTTGAGCAGCACGATCGCCCAACTGATGCCCCAGGGGGTCTCAATTTGGGCCAAGGCGTTATGAAATATCGGCGATACTAGGTTGGAATCTAGTTCCACGGTCATTAATTGTCGCCAGTAGGGAATTAGTCCCGTTAGATAGAAATATACATCGGTGATGGCGGTCCCTAACAAAGAACCCAGATAGAAAAGATTGCCCACTTTGCCGCGACCTTTGTATAATCCCCAGAGAACAAAGGGCAGCCCAATCGCTTCCATGGGAATATGGATCAACGGTTCCCAACGCCACCAACCCCAGTACAGAGAACCTGCTAACCAACTCCAACTAAAGCCCAAAAGTAAATCCCCCCAAAGACTGATTTTTTCTTGTTTGAGCAGCCAAATCCCTAACCCCACCCAGAAAACGGTTAAACCTAGGCTAATTTCGGGATAGTAGCGCACTAGGGGCGCTTGCATGAACACGGGGACCGATACCAGAAATGCTGCTGTCCAAAAGACGGATTGACATTTTTCCCAGTTAGGGACTAGGGGTTTCAGCCGATCGGGATTGCTGGGAACTAGAGTAGAGTTGAGCAAAGGATTTCAGAATTGTTACGAAACTTTACTTATATCAAGATACATCATTCTCTCTCCACTATATCCCCCCTAGAAGATTTTGATAAATTAAAAAGGAAAATTGAGGGAGAATAACTTAGTGCTATCCTGTTAAAATCGAAACGACAGCAGCGATCGAGGAGTGCAAAAAATATGGCAGCGGGCCATGAAGAAAATCCCAGAATGCCCCTAGATAAAGTTATTTTTGTCATTGCTTGCGTCTATCTAGGTTGGGTGGTGGCATGGCTAATCAGTCAAAAAAATGCCCCTGTCTCTCAAAATGGCACGATTTCCCGGGAAGATCAAAAATTTATTGCCTATCTGCAATCATCCCTTGCTATTATTGATCGCCAAGGTCAAACTTCATCCCCCGATCCTCATCCTTCTCCCCAAAATATCCCTTCCTCGGTAGCCACAGTTCCACCACCACCCCCCGCTAATTTACCAGTTAATAATACTCCCCAGATCATAGAAAGAATTTACGTTCCCGTTTATCCCCAAACCCCTGAGACTACTGCCAAACTTGTCCCAGTTACACCCTCAAATACCGACATTTCTGTACCACCATTACCAGCTGCTCCCCAAGGGAATCGACCGGTGGCAGCGGTTATTCCTACCAATAATCAGGTGAAAAATACCCTGGTGGGGGTGATGGATTTAGGCGATCGATCTACAGCTTTATTTGATAATAAGGGCATAACCACTCGTATTTCTCCAGGGGAATTTATCAATGGCTGGACTTTAGTGGAAGTTGGTAGTCAACAGGTTATTTTGTCTCGCAACGGCCAAACGAAAGTCTTAGAAGTGGGACAATCTTTTTAGGTTAAACGACGGATAAATTCTAGGGGTAAACCGTCTGTATCGGCAATAAAAGTGACTTCGTAGACATGATCGCCGATCATCTGTTGTTGGGGTGGCAAAAGAATATTTAAAGGTTGATATAAATCGGCTTCCTCTTGATGGGCTTGCTGAAAGCTATTTGTTAATTTTTCTAACCATGCTGGTAAATTGCTGACATTTTCTGTTATGTCAAAAGACAAGTGATAATAACCGACATAATGCTGATCACTAAAGGCATCGGGGGCGGGTTTCGGTTGAGGAATTTGGATTAATTCGATGCGTCCGTTTAACCCCGTTAACCAACAGGCCAAAGTATAACCCGTAGTGAATCTTTCCTCTAGGGTAAAACCGAGAAGTTGATAAAAAGCGATCGCCCGATGGATATTAGCGGTACGAATAGAAGCATGGTGCATTTTCAGTAATCAGTGATCAGTAATCAGTAATCAGTCAGAATTCGGGGTTGATAAGCAATCCTTCATTGAGCTGCCTCCCGATTCAGTTTTAAGGTTCAGTAATCAGTGAGCAGTAATCAGTAATCAGTCAGAATTCGGGGTTGACAAGCAATCCTTCATCGATCTGCCTCCCGATTCAGTTTTGAGGTTATGAGTTTATTAAGTGAGATTATTCACTGATAACTGTTTACTGATAACTGATAACTGATAACTGATTAATCAAAAAGACGAAAATAGGGGTAACGTTTGGGAACCCCCGGTTCTTTTTCCAGATCAAAGTTAATTACATCCCAACAGGGTTCATCGGGGGCATCGGGACTAAATTCTACCGGTAAACCGTAGAGACGGGGAATAGCGGCTTCACCTGGTTCATTACCGCGCCAAGTAGTGTTACGTTCTAGGTAGGAACTAACTAGATCGCGATAACGGTTGGCAATAATCACTTTAGTCGCTTTAAATCCTTGGGTATAGAGGCGATCGAGTGCTTCGTGAATCTCAAAACGAATACCATCCGGGTGAGTGTGTTGACGATACCACTCACCATTCCAGAGTCGCCAATGCCGTCCTGACTGCAAGTGAACCAACTCACCCGTTTTGGGATCGGCTTCAAAAGCCCCATGGCGCGGACACAAATAGGTATCCGTCAAAGTGAGGGCGGGGATTAGCTGCCGACAGTGAGGACAATGGATATCGGGGCCAAAAACAGGGTATTGTAAACTTGCATTGATCATGGAAGAACCTAAACTAAAAATTGCTATCTTTGTACCAATAAGCCTATCCATATTATACCCAACCAAATTGGACGGGTATTCTCTTTCGACTTTAGTGCAGATCCTTTCATGTCTTTAGATAACTTAAGATCAACTTCTAATTTCTGGCCGCTTGTCGATGTCAGTCAAGCGGCTTTTATCGCCCCTAATGCCACGGTAATGGGCGATATTTCCCTAGCTGTGGGGGCGAGTGTTTGGTATGGGGCGGTATTGCGTGCCGACGTGGAACGCATCGAAATTGGGGCCTATACTAATATCCAAGATGGGGCGATCCTACACGGAGATCCGGGCAAAATTACTATCCTTGAAGATTACGTTACCATCGGGCATCGGGCGGTAATTCACGCAGCCCATATTGAACGCGGTTGTTTAATCGGCATTGGGGCAGTGATTCTCGATGGTGTGCGCGTCGGGGCGGGTAGTATTGTCGGGGCGGGTAGTATTGTGACAAAAGATATACCACCGCGATCTTTAGTGGTGGGCATTCCCGCTAAACGTGTCCGGGAAGTCTCGCCACAGGAGGCTCAAGAGTTGATCGAACACGCCGAGCGCTATGCTAAACTTGCCCTCGTTCATGCGGGAAAAGCTACTGATACCGGATTCCCAAAACGGGCGGATTAGGGTATAAATATAAAATGAGAATCAAGTAACAATCTTTTAAGCACTGACCGAGGAGAAGGAAATCTATGGACTGGAGAGTGTTGATCGTTTTAACCCCTTTGCTTATTGCTGGTGGCTGGGCTGTCTTCAATATCGGCGCTGCCGCTCTTAGACAAGCTCAACAGTTTCTCAGCAAACAAAGTTAATAATAGTTTATAGTTCTTAGTAAAACCGACCGCCTAGGCGATCGGTTTTTAATTTTTTCTTTTTGAATTATGAATTATGAATTGGGGTATGGGGAGAACAAATAAAAATAATCTCCTGAATCCTGACTCCTGAATCCTGTCTCCTGACTCCTGACTCCTAACCCCTAACCCCACCAATACACTTTTTCAGCAAACCCTACCTAACCATGAAATCTAACTATCAAAATCTCATTGAAGAACTTTCCCGTCTGGAAATTATCACCGATCCGGGGCAAGTGGCGAAACTTTCCTTAGATTATTATCATTTTAGTCCCATTTTAGAAGCACAACTGCAAGATAAACGGGCTGATTTAGTCATTCGTCCCCACAATAGCCAAGAGGTTATTGACATCGCTAAAACCTGCGTTAAATACCAAATTCCTTTAACAGTTAGAGGTGCGGGTACAGGTAATTATGGTCAATGTGTTCCCTTGCAGGGCGGAGTAATTTTAGACACAACCAAACTAACAAAAATTATCTCGATCGAACCGGGTACAGCACGGGTAGAAGCGGGGGTAAAAATGGCATTTTTTGATAAACAAGCTCGCGCAATTGGTTGGGAATTAAGAATGGCTCCCTCTACCTATCGGACGGCGACAATTGGCGGTTTTATCGGGGGTGGCAGTGTGGGCATGGGTTCAATTAATTATGGACAATTGAAGGATAGGGGCAATCTGCAAGCATTGCAATTAGTCACCCTAGAAACAGAACCAAAAATTATCGAACTACGGGGGGATGAGGTAGAAAAAGTCAATCATGCCTATGGAACCAATGGCATTATTACCGAGTTAGAAATAGCCCTCGCTCCCTGTTATCCTTGGGCGGAATTTATCGTTACTTTTGCCGATTTTATCACCGCCGCTAAATTTGGTCAAGCTCTCAGTGATAGTGATGGCATTGTCAAGAAAATGGTTAGTGTTCACTCTTGGCCAATTCCCGCTTATTTTATCGCTCTTAAGGATTATTTACCCACAGGAAAAGCGGCAGTTTTGTTAATAGTATCGGACAGCGATCGAGTCGCCTTAGAATCTTTAATTAAAGAATATAATGGTGAACTTACCTACTATAAAACGCCAGAAGAAACCCAAAAAGGCAACAGTATCTTAGAATTTACTTGGAATCATACCACTCTCCATGCGCGTAGTTGTAACCCCAAGATAACTTATCTACAAGCTTTTTATTTTAATCTAGCCACGGTGGAGAAACTCTATAATTATTTTGGGGAGGAAATAATGATGCACCTAGAATTTTTGAGATTTCAAGGTAAAGTTATTCCCGCTGGTCTTCCCTTGCTAGAATTTACCACAGAAACTCGATTAAATGAGATTATTGCTATCTATGAACAACAGGGAGCAGCCATTGCCAATCCTCACACTTATATCATGGAAGATGGCGGCAGCCGACAGATTAATCCGCTACAACTAGAATTTAAACAACTCGTCGATCCCTACGGATTAAACAATCCGGGTAAAATGCGAGCATGGGTTGAAGCAAGGGGGTAGGGATTCGATTCAGGCTAAATTAAACAAGATAGTTCACCGCGGCTCTCTTGGATTTGGTGGGTAAAATGTATTCTAAGATATAATCCTCCTAGAGAGGGGGTGGAACGAACCACAAAGACACAAAGGACACAAAGATCGATCAATCCTATGTAAGTTAAACTTATCACACACAACCTAGAAGAGCCTCACCGCTACTACCGAATCACTAACCGGTAAAAAGGGAGTGGGGAAAACAAAACTCCCCGCTGCCCCTTGCCTATTCCCAGACTTGCCCCGATCCGATACAATTAAACGGTTGTCTTGGAAGAATTAATAGTGATCGAGCGTTATACTCTCCCTGCAATGGGGAATTTGTGGACGGATAGATATAAATATCAAACATGGCTAGAGGTAGAGATAGCCGTCTGTGAAGCGCAGGCAGAATTAGGCTATATTCCCGGGGATGCAGTAGAAGAAATTAAGGCAAAAGCTAATTTTGATCCCGATCGCATTTTAGAAATAGAAGCAGAAGTGCGCCACGATGTCATCGCCTTTTTAACAAATGTTAACGAATATGTGGGCGAGCCGGGGCGTTATATTCATTTGGGTTTAACCAGTTCTGATGTATTAGATACCGCTCTGTCTTTACAATTAGTCGCCAGTTTAAACCTGATTTTAGAACAATTAGAAGATTTTATTCAAGCCCTGCGCTATCGCGCCCAAGAACACCGTTATACAGTCATGGTAGGACGTTCCCACGGCATTCACGCCGAACCGATTACCTTTGGCTTTAAACTAGCGGGATGGTTAGCGGAAGTGCTGCGAGGACGCGATCGTTTAATTCGCTTGCGTCAAGACATCGCCATCGGTAAAATATCCGGTGCAGTGGGAACCTATGCCAATATTGACCCGAAAATTGAGGCGTTAACCTGTCAGAAGTTAGGATTAGAACCGGATACCGCTTCCACTCAAGTTATCTCGCGCGATCGACACGCCGATTATGTGCAACAATTAGCCTTATTAGCGGCTTCGATCGAACGTTTTGCCGTGGAGATTCGCAACCTGCAAAGAACCGATGTCCTAGAAGTAGAAGAATACTTTTCCAAAGGACAAAAAGGCTCCTCCGCTATGCCCCATAAACGTAATCCCATCCGTTCAGAACGCTTAACGGGAATGGCGAGAATTATCCGTAGTCATAGCGTTTCCGCCTTAGAAAATATCGCCCTCTGGCACGAAAGAGATATTTCCCATAGTTCCGTGGAACGGGTAATGCTGCCGGATGTTTGCATTTTGACCCACTTTATGCTCAAGGAAATCACCGATTTAGTCAAAAATCTGCTGGTGTATCCCGAAAACATGAAGCGAAATATGAATGTTTACGGTGGCGTGATTTTCAGTCAAAGAGTTCTTTTAACTTTAGTGAGTAAGGGAATTAGCCGGGAATCTGCCTATAAAATCGTCCAAGAAAACGCCCATCGCGCCTGGAACACAGATAACGGCAATTTTAAAGCTTTTATCAGCCAAGATGAGCGAGTTACCGGTATTTTATCCCCCGAAGAGATCGAAAGTTGCTTTGATCCCCAGCAGCACCTAAATCATCTTAATAGCATCTACCAAAGGTTAGATATTTAAGGAGCTTTCAGTTATCAGCTATCGGCCACGTTTTTGAGATCGGCAACTTGAAACCTTGGGAGTAACAATGCCATGACGATTACCGCGATCGACCTACCGATGGAAAAAATTGCCCAGTTTTGCGATTGCTGGCAAGTAACCGAATTTGCTCTATTCGGCTCCGTCCTGCGCGAAGACTTCCGCCCCGACAGCGACATTGATGTTATGGTGGAATTTCATCCAGAAGCTCACCCCACATTCAGCACCCTAGACCAAATGGAAGCAGAGCTAAAAACCATCTTCGATCGAGATGTTGACCTGATTACCCGCCAAGGCATTGCCACCAGTCGCAACTACCTACGCCGTAATCAAATCCTTTCTTCGGCTCAAGTGATTTATGCAACGGGATCCCCAATTCCTGCTTGATATGCTGCAATCCGCAGATTTTGTCGGGTGCGTTTCTTGCTGCGACGACAGGGAACGCACCTTATGCCATTTTTCTTTATTCGTGGCAGACATCTTACTCCCATTTTCTTTTCTAGAATAGGGTTTGAGGTTGGAGGCAATTAACCATCTCTGCCATTACTTTAGAAAAATGGTATTAGCAAGGTCCTATTCACCTTTGATCAGGATTATCCTCTATATTGTTGACTTTCGTTAATTGTGGAAAAATATCTCGTACTGCCTCTTCAAATTTTTTGTAGGAAGACAATGATTCTAATTTCGACAATGGGATTTTTGTACCAAGCGGTGAATATAAATCCTCAAGTTTTAGTTTATTTCGATACCGTTTAGTCATACCTTCTCTGGCTTTATTGATGGCATTTTTAATTGTTTCTTTCGGATTGCTAAAAAATTCGGGGTCTTTATCGATTGCCAACTCACTATCACTTTTATTTGTACACAATTCTTTTTTTAGTAATTCTTTGTCTGCTAATATCCAGGCTTCAGTCATTTGTATTGGAACGATAGCAACTAAATTTTTGCATAAGTCTCGCTCGTCTGATTTAATAGCATTAAAAGCCGGATTAATTCTTTCCTTAAATGCGTTTTTATCTGTTTTATCATCTGCGTCTGCATGGAAGCACAAAACCATTGCTCCCTTCTCCACCGCTTGAATTGCATATTTTTTAGCTTTTTCTCGGATATTTTCGCGAGAGATTTGTGGAAGACAAATTGGGTCAAAAATTTCTATTTCTTGTTCATCGTCAAAGGCAACTCTCTCGAAAGTGCGCTGAATAATATTCGTTAAAAATCTATGATCGGAACTGCCTTCTGTAGCTAAGGCAATAATTATTTGTTTGATTTTTTTGGCCATCTTAATTGATTTACGTTAATTGGTTTTGTTGATTTTTAATATTTTTAATCGCACTTTCAGCATCAGCAGTTTTTAGATATTCGACAACTTCCGAGAGAGTTAGCTTGGCCTCATTTTCGGAGAAAAATAAGGTTAATTGCTTTTTATTATCTTTGATAACAGGGTGAAAATTACTGCTTTTCATCTTAATTCGCTTCCCTTCAATAGTGGATATTATAGTGGTAAGTTGAGAAAGCCAAATGCTGACATTTTTATCATCTTGCCAATTAATTAATTGACTCACCAGAACCGGAGAATGAGTGTTCACTATTACTTGGCGTAAAGGCATTTCAGTATCTTCAAAATCGACAGTTAGCTCTTTTAATAATCTTGCCATTGCTTCAATACGAAAAGGATGAATGCCATTTTCTGGCTCTTCAAAACACAGTAATCCTGTGTGTTGTCGGTCGTATTGCAGGACACATAATGTTAATAAACGTAGGGTTCCTTCGGAAAGCACTCTCGAAGAAAACTCCCGACCATCATCACCTTTTACCTTGATAATAAATTGTCGATTTGCTTTGTCATCATAAACATTAACTTCTGTAAGATTCGGTAGCAGATTATTGAGATCACGGGAAATTTCTGTGAGGGTATATTTATTATCTTGTTTAATGCGAAATAAAGCAGCGGCTAAATTCTTTCCGCTTGCTGTTATTGTATCTCTGATGCCCATATCTTGACGAGTAGGTTCTCGCAAATCTTCGGGATTAAGCTGCATAAACTTCCAACTCAGCATTTCTTGTTTGGCGGCTAATATATGTTTAAAATCTATGGTATTAATGCTGCTTAAAACAGTTTGTGATGCGTTTTTTGCGGGAAATACTTTTTTATTTCCTTGTTGACCGTCTTGAGGTACAACAATGGTAGCAATACCATTAATATCTTCAGTCTTAATATAAGGAATCGCTCTCCTACCCGTTACTACTTTTGGTCGCCAAGTTTCCAATACTGTCTTAGGAATATAATTTTTTACCCAATTATCTTCATTGTGCTTTAAATTTTCTAAACGTTCATCAACAATATACAAGTTTTCAAATCCACTTATATTAGACTCTCGTTTAATTTTTAATTGATAGCGTAATCTTGTATATTTAAGATCAACTTCCCCACCCCAATTATCTTTTACCTTGCGATTGACTAACATTTCAACTATAAATTCCATTTCCGTGGCGTAGTCGTCCTCATCATATTGGGTAAAAAGTTCGCTAGGATGTCCTCGTTGCTCGCTAAAAGCCGTCTTCAGATCCACTTCTGCCAGCCGCGCCAACAATTGCAAAGCATCAAATAAATTACTCTTACCAGAAGCATTAACCCCAGCAACTACAGTAAGCGGCGTGAATACCATTTCAAAATTATGAAAGGATTTAAAGCCATGAATTTTAATATAAGTAATCATAGTTTTAGGCGATAAGTAATATTAAAACATCAGCGCGACATTTAACCATACTGGAAAATCTTATCAACTTTCGCCCGATACCGTCCTACTATAATCTAGACATTGGTTTACAGGGGTAGTGCGATGCCGCCGATTTTGTCGGGTGCGTTACCTGCTGCAACGAGGGAGAACGCACCTTACCGATCGATTCCTGAGAGTATGGGGTCTTAGTCTAACAAAGCCCATAGACAACAGCTTATCTGGCTGACGGCCGACGGCTGACGACCGGCGGCTAAAAATTAACATTGCAAGAAAACTTAACAATTGGCCAAGAAACTCGATCGAGTAGGTAGAATAGCAAGTAAATCATTTTGTAAACTCCAACCGATTAACTAACTAGAATAGAGATAACCCAGAACGCCTGTGATAGATAAAAGACGCACTACTCGCGATCTCCCCCAAATTAACGAAAGAATCCGCTTTCCTGAAATCCGCGTTATCGATAGCGACGGCTCTCAGCTAGGTATTATTACTCCTGCCGAAGCTTTGCGCGTGGCCGAAGAAAAGGAACTTGATCTCGTCCTCGTCAGTGAAACGGCAAGTCCTCCCGTTTGCCGGATTATGGACTATGGTAAGTACAAGTTTGAACAGGAGAAAAAGGCCCGCGAAGCCAAGAAAAAACAGCATACAGCCGATATAAAAGAAGTTAAAATGCGCTATAAAATCGATGAGCATGACTACAACGTGCGAGTCAACCAAGCGCAACGTTTTTTAAAAGCGGGAGATAAGGTAAAAGCGACGATTACCTTCCGAGGTCGGGAAATTCAACACTCTAACCTAGCGGAAGAATTACTGGCTCGCATGGCCAAGGATTTAGAGGATGTGGCTGAGGTACAGCAAGCACCAAAAAAAGAAGGTCGTAACATGATGATGATGTTATCGCCGAAAAAATAACTAACTAATCCGGAAAAAGGGGCTAAGTCCCCTTTTTTGTTCTTCGGAAATCCCGAAAGGAAACCAATAATCTAAAACAAATGTATTATCCGAGAATTAAGTCTCTGGATTGCAATCACAGGCACTCACAGGGGTTAACCTAGAAGCAAAAGACTATTGTGAAGCATAGTCTAAAAATTGATGACCGAGTTTACTGGCTCTTCTAGGTTCTGTGTGATAAGTTTAACTCACAATATGATCGATCTTTGTGTCCTTTGTGTCTTTGTGGTTCGTTCCACCCCCTCGCTAGGAGGAATGTATCTTAGAATACATTTTACCCACCAAGCCTGGGAGAGCCGTTTACTGCTATTGAGCGTGAATGCGTGGATGGAGTAAACGCTCAACTGGTTGACCGTTTTTTAAATGTTCTTCGACAATCTGATTGACATCCTCTGGTTTAACACGACAGTACCAAGTTTCCTCGGGAATAATTCTCACCGTCGGGCTAGTGCTACACTGTCCTTGACAACCACTGGTCATAACGATGACATCTTCTGGGAGAGCTGCCGTTTGCCAAGCTAAAAGAAGCTCGGACGCACCCTGCACCAAACAGGAAGAATGCTGACAGACCATCACAAATCGCTTTTGGGGATAAGACATATTACCTAAAAAGTTGCAAAATTAGATAGTTCCCCGGTTATATTCTTGGGAGTCGCTTTGGGGAAGCATAGTTTTATTTTGCCCCGAATCCCCGATACTGGCAACACAAAAAAAAGGTGCTGAAAATTAACCATCAATCTTTAAAATAGAATTGGGAGAAAAATTTAGTCAATCAAGAGGGTAAAAGTGGCATTCGCTAGTCATTGGGTCATGTTAGTTTTATTACTGGGTTTTGCTGTTGCCCATAGCGGATTAGCCAGTTTACGAATGCGGGGAGAAGCTATCATCGGTGCGCGACTGTATCGGGTATTATTTGCCCTTGTGAGTATTCCTCTAGCGGTAATTTTAGTAGTTTATTTCTTCAATCATCGTTATGATGGTTTGCTTCTCTGGCAAGTACAGGGAGTAACCGGAGTTAAAACCCTAGTTTGGATACTTTCGGCCATTTCTTTTTTCTTTCTCTATCCTGCCACCTTTAACCTGCTGGAGATCGCCGCTATCCAAAAACCCCAGGTTCATCTCTACGAAACCGGCATCCTGCGCGTTACCCGTCATCCCCAGATGGTAGGACAGGTGATCTGGTGTATTGCCCATACCCTCTGGTTAGGGACAAGCTTTACCCTATTGACTTCCCTAGGTTTAATTGCCCATCATCTTTTTGCTGTCTGGCATGGCGATCGCCGGTTAGAGAACCGTTACGGAGAGGCATTTTTAAAGGTCAAAGAACGCACCTCGGTGATTCCCTTTTTAGCGATTATTGATGGTCGGCAAAGCCTAAAATGGCAAGAATTCCTTCGTCCTGCCTATCTAGGAGTAACAGGGTTTATTTTACTCCTCTGGTGGGCGCATCCTTGGCTAATACAAGCAACAAGTAAAATTTATTGGTGATTTTGCTCACAACCCCTTTCCTGTTGATCCCGATTGGTGTAGAATGGTTTCTATATCAAAATCAAGTTTTCATAAAATACGTTTAGACATGATACTATCCGTCAACGAAAAGAGCTTCCCTAAGCTAGTTTTAGAGTCTTCTCGTCCGGTACTCGTGCATTTTTGGGCTCCCTGGTGTGGTTTATGTCGTTTAATCCAACCCACCCTCTTTTCTTGGCAAAATGAGTGTCAAGATGCGATTCAATTAGTCGGTGTCAATGCCGATGAGAATTTTCAATTAGCTAATAGTTTTCGTCTGCGTAGTCTGCCTACGTTAATTCTCTTCGATCAAGGTGTTCCCGTTCATCGTCTGGAGGAAATTCACAGTCGCGAGGAATTGCATCAAACCCTGCGACTAATGGCCAAAAATCAAATCCTGCGTTTAGCTTAAGGGAAAGATACCTTTTCTGATGGGTTCTGTGGGTAAAATGTCTTCTAAGATATGGTAAAGCCGGTGAGCGAGTGGAACGAACCACAAAGACACAAAGGACACAAAGATTGATCGCTCTTATAGTAAGTTAAACTTATCACACAAAGAATAAGAGAGCCTCTGATGGAACTGGCAGAGATAATATAATAGGGCAAAAAGTAGATAATCCCAATTCCTAAAACTCCCATAGTTCCCCCAGTTCAAAAAATTAGGAGGCTTAAAAAAATGCCGATTGGTGTGGCTGAATTTGTCGAAAATCAGGAAAATCGCTGTCCTGTGGTACTACTACTAGATACCTCTGGTTCAATGCAAGGGGAACCGATTAAGGCTCTCAATGATGGCATCAAAACCTTTCAGGAGGATGTGATGCGGGATACCCAAGCGACGTTGAGCGTAGAAACCGCCATTGTTACCTTTGGTAATGGAGGGGTTAAAACCGTGCAAGATTTTGTCGGGATTGATCAATTTACGCCACCGACTTTAACCGCAGGAGACTTAACTCCGATGGGAAAAGCGATTGAATTGGCCTTAGATTTAATCGAAGATCATAAAGCGATTTATAAAAGTTATGGTATCCAATATTATCGCCCCTGGGTATTTTTAATTACTGATGGTGCGCCTACGGATCAATGGAATCTGGCGGCGCAACGGGTAAAACAAGCCGAAGCAGAAAATCGGGTTTTATTTTTTTCTGTAGGTGTTCAGGGGGCCGATATGGAGAAGCTCAAACAGATTTCTAATAATCCCCCCGTGTTACTCAATGGTTTAGATTTTCGGGATTTATTTCAGTGGTTAAGTAACTCAATGAAACGAGTTTCTGGTGGTAAAATTGGAGCGGCGATCGCTTTACCACCAGTGAATTGGGGACAAATCACCACCTAGAGGACAGTTAATTATGTGGAGAACATTATGTCAGTCGGTGGTCGGTAGTTTTCATATCCAAGCGGGATTACCCTGTCAAGATTACGGTGCTTATCAAGTATTGGGTCAGGATGTTTTGATTGGAGCCGTGGCCGATGGGGCCGGTAGTGCCAAACATTCGGATTTAGGTGCGAAAATAACAGTTAAAGCAGCGCTGCAATTTTTAGAGGAAAATCTCAAAAAAACAGCATTAGCTGCCACTGGAACTGAAGCCGAATTAAAGGAAATATTCCGGCGACTGTTGGCTTATGTTCAGCAAATTCTCCAAGAAGAAGCCGAAAAAGAACAGTTAGATATTAATGATCTGGCGACAACTTTACTGGTTGTTTTGGTTACTTCAAAACGATTAGCGGCGATGCAGATAGGAGACGGTTTTATTGTGTTCAAACCTCTGGAAGGAAATTATCAGTTATTGTTCCGGCCTGACAAGGGAGAATACATCAATGAAACCACTTTTGTTACTTCTAGCAATGCTTTGGAGGATATGCAAATAGGAGTTTTAACTGAGCCAGTTGCGTTTATTTGTGTGGCGACGGATGGAGTGGAAAAGGTATCTATTGATTATAAAACTTGGCAGCCTTTTCCGCCTTTTTTTCAGCCATTAGAAGAATATTTGCAGCACACAGAAACGCCATTGCAGGAAGACCTCAAAGAATTTTTAGAGCGGGAGGATTTAAATAAGTTAACAACCGATGATAAAACGCTACTCCTAGCTTTTTGTTTAAGAAACCGAGGGGTTTAAGAAACCCGGTTTGTTTAAGAAACCCGGTTTCTGGATCTGGTTCAACCCAACCTATGATAAGACTGTGGACTAAGTAGATCATGAAAATTGACGAATTACTCAAAAACAAACGAGAAAAAATTATTGCTATTGCGGCTAAACACGGCGCAAATAATGTGCGAATTTTTGGTTCTATTGCACGGGGAGAAGCTGACGAAAAAAGCGATATTGATTTATTAATTGATTATTGTAGCGAACGTCGGAGTCCCTGGTTTCCCTTGCCGTTAATTCGAGAACTTGAAGCCTTGTTAGGCTGCAAAGTTGATATTGTTACCGAACAGGGACTTAAAGATAGAATCAGAGAGCGGGTACTTAAAGAAGCAATACCACTATGAGAGATGATAGCGAACGCTTGCGGGATATTTTAGAAGCAATTGAGCGTTTAGAAAAGTATGCTCGACAGGGAAAAACCCTGTTTGAACAACAAGAATTAATTCAAACTTGGATTGTCTATCATTTACAAATTATTGGTGAAGCAGCTAGAGCAACTTCTCAAGAATTTAAAGCAAGATATCCCGAAGTTCCTTGGCGAGATGCCAGCGATCTAAGAAACTTAACTATTCATGAATATTTTTGTATTAATCTAGAGATTATTTGGGATATTGTTGAAAATGACATTCCCCCTCTAAAAGGACAAATCGAAGCTATTTTACAGAAATTGATTTGACGAAACCCAACTCAATTATTAAAAAAAGTTGGGTTTAACTATCGTTCAACCCAACCTACGATGGGACTGAACAGCACAAATACTCGGAGATTTTTTGATGTCTTTAACTTATCGCTGTCAACTACAGAATCGCCTGATTACCCTAACGCGAGAACTTGCCAACAGTGGCGAGGCGAAAGTATGGCACACTAACTTTAATGGGTACTTAGCGAAAATCTACCACAATCCCCATAATGAAAGGGTTGATAAATTACAGTTAATGGTGAGAAATCGGCCCAGTGATCCTAATGCTCATCTTAACCATATTTCCTTCGCTTGGCCCTATTCTATCTTGGAAGATAAACAGGGAAAAGTCATTGGGTTTTTAATGCCAGAAGTGGTGGGTTCAGAAACATTATTAAAGCTTTGTACGCCCATAATGAGAAGAAAATACAAGTTAGAAACTAATTGGTATTTTCTTCATGTAGTAGCGCGGAATATAGCCGCTATTATCGAAGCAATTCACCTTAAAGGTTATGTTTTAGGAGACATAAAGCTAGAAAATATCTTAGTGAATAATCGGGGGTTGCCTACAATTATTGATACAGATTCATTTCAAGTATCAGATCCCTATAGCGGTAAAATATATCGGTGTTTAGTTGGCTCAGAAGGATTTACCCCAGCGGAATTAATCGGAGTGAATCTAGCAGATGTAGATCAAACAGAAGTGCATGATCGCTTTCGATTAGGAGTTGTTATTTATTATCTACTATTCGGTGGTCCGCCGTTTCGGGGAGTGTGGCAAGGAGCAGGAGATTCCCTGGAACAGTCGGAACTAATTCGACGGGGACTCTGGCCTTTTTCTGGGGATAAATTGGTTGTACCTAGTAATACTACCATACCATTAAATATCCTACATCCCGACTTACACGCCCTATTTTTGCGCTGTTTCAATGAGGGACATAAATTCCCCCAAAAACGACCGACGGCTGAGGAATGGCGTGGTACTTTGGAAGCTGCATTAAATGAGGTTATACGCTGTGGGAAGATTGATACTCATTACTACAGCAAAAGTTACGGAAAGTGTTATTGGTGTGAGCGAGCTAGTGATTTAAATTTTGATATTTTTCCAAGTAAAAGTATCGCTACTGTGACATCTACACCGTCACCTAAAGTAGCGCCACCACCGCTATCTTCGCCACCACCTCCCCCAGTATCGATTAAATCATCTCCTTCACCTATACCTCCTCAAAGATGGTCGCGTCGTAAAGTCTTAATAAATTTGGGGTTAATTACAGCAGGGACAGTCGCTAGTAATATTTTCGCTCAGTTGTCTCGTCAGAATCCTACTCCTACTCCTCCTTCTCCTCGTCCTTTACCTCCTCCTTTACCTTCTCTTTCTCCTTTACCTCTTCCTTTACCTCCTCCTTCTCCTTTACCTCCTCCATTTACAGAAAACCTACCCAATGGACTAACACTGGAAATGGTAGGCTTACCAGCAGGTCAATTTCTCATGGGATCTCCTGACAGTGATCCCGATGCTTCGGATTTTGAAAAGCCTCAACACCAAGTTCAAGTCAACAGTTTTGCGATCGGGAAATATCCAATTACTCAGGCGCAATATGAAGCAGTAATGGGAATCAATCCCTCTTTGTTTCAAAATAATCCGCAAAATCCGGTAAAAAGTGTTAGCTGGGACGACGCTCAAGCTTTTTGTCAAAAATTGAGTCAAATAACAGGTAAAACCTATCGCCTACCGACAGAAGCGGAATGGGAATATGCTTGTCGTGCGGGGACTACTACTCGCTTTTATTTCGGTGATGATGCTAATCAGTTAGGAGATTACGCTTGGTATATAGGAAATTCTCAGGGTGAAACTCATCCTGTGGGTCAGAAAAGGCCCAATGCTTGGGGACTCTATGACATGAGTGGCAATGTTTGGGAGTGGTGCGAAGACGATTGGCACGATAACTATAAAAATGCGCCAAGTGATGGCAGTGCTTGGCTGACAGATGATAATATTTATCAAATAGTGCGGGGCGGTTCTTGGTATAAGCTACTGCGGGGCGGTTCCTGGGACTATCAACCAGAATACTGCCGTTCCGCTTCCCGCTACCTCTTCGACCGCCGCGACAACCCCCTCGCGGCATTAAGCGACTACTTCTTCGGTTTTCGGGTAGTGTGCGGTGCTGGGAGGACCCTGTAATCCTTATTTTCTTTTTCCCCTTTTTCCTCTTTTTTACTTTTTTCTTTTTTTTTTCTTTCCCGCCGCTAGGCGGGTCGATTTTTTTTTGAGAAAATTGGGGTAGTAATCTGTAGTTTGAGTTAAGGTTCGTAGTTGCGCTTTAGCGCCAACTTGGAATACAATATTTAAGGCTCTGCCTTAAAGTAATATTCAGGTAGAACCCTTTATTCAGTGAACAGTTAACAGTTATCAGTTAGATTGAAACAAGGGAAATCCAAAATCAAATTAGGTGTTTTTTTGATTTAAATAATATGTCATTTAGATGCACGGCAGCTTATTAAGTTATGATGCTACAATGGCACTCTCGAAAAAACAGCGAAAAATTCTGGACCAAATCTTCGAGCAGCCCGTCCGGTCAGATGTTGTCTGGACGGATATCGAATCGCTGCTGGAGGCACTGGGAGCAGAAATATCCGAAGGTAGGGGGTCGCGGGTACGGGTAGCCCTTAAGGGAGTTAGAGCCGTCTTCCATCGCCCCCATCCTCGTCGGGAAACGGACAAGGGGGCTGTAGTATCAGTGAGGCGCTTTTTAAGCGAGGCAGGAGTGGAAAACGATGAAGTATAAAGGTTACGAAGCAGTAGTTTCTTTTGATGACGAGGCGGGTATCTTTTACGGTGAGGTGGCCAACGTCCGAGATGTTATCACTTTTCAGGGAGAGAGTGTAGCGGAATTGCAGCAAGCTTTTGCTGATTCAGTGGAAGATTACCTAGCTTTTTGTGCCGAGCGTGGGGAACAGCCAGAAAAACCTTTTTCTGATAGTTTTCTGTCACAGCTAGACCGGAAATTACACCAACAAATTTAGCAATAGGTAGGTAGGTTGGGCCCTCGGAACGAAACCCAACCCAATTATTTAGGGTTTGCTGAAAAAGGCCTAGGGTGGGGTCAGGCAGAAGGCTCCGAGGCTGCGAGGCAAGAGTTTCAGGCTTTGTTGCCCTGCTTTTTTGTACCAGTTTGTGTACTGCACGAAAGATAATGCCAGGTTTTTGAAAGTCCCAATCCTATTTTCGCAGCAGTAACATCGGATTTTAACAGGTCAAAAGCCTTATTTTAAAAGGGTTTTACCATTATTCAGCAAGCCCTACTTATTAATTTTCCTGCATTTTTCTGCTCACTTTGTTCTTTTCGCTCTTCTGCTCTGACACCAGATTTTTTGTTCTCGAGGATTTCTCGGTCTTTTTTCACCATTTCTTTTAAAGAGTAACTCCACCGTCCACGGGTAAAACCACACCTGTCATATAGGGGTTGATAATCAAACTCAATACTGCTAGGGCGACTTCTTCGGGTTGCCCTAAATGTTCGACAGGTAGAGCAGAAACCGCCCATTTGCTCAGGTCCGAGCGTTCTGAATCACCTTGACTGGTCCAGATGCTTGTATCTTCTATTAATCCGGGGGCAACAACGTTAACGCGAATAGGAGCGAGTTCTAGGGCGAGGGCGCGTCCAAATACGGCTACAGCACTATTAGCGGCGGCTATGACGGAAATTCCGCCCATTTTGGAATATTTGAACATAGTGACGCTGGATGTCAGGGTAATAGAACCGTCCTTAGCCAAAGTTTTCAGGGAGCCACGCACTGCCAAAAAGGTTCCCCAGAATTTCTCCATACCTCCCCGGGCCGTTTCTGCGGTCATTTCGGTTAATAAGGCTCGCGGCATATTTCTGTCTCCGAGAGAGGTGACTACTAAATGGTCAAAGTTGCCAATTTCTGCAAAAAAGGCATTAACAGAATCTTCCTGTAAAAAATTAACAGTTTTGGCTTCAATCTCCCCGGAAATTAGGGCAATAGCCTCATCTAATTTCTCTTGAGAAGCATGGGAAAGCACCACTTTTGCCCCCAGGGAGAGCAATTTTTCGGCAATCGCTAGGTCAATCCCGGAGCTTGCACCAATAATAACGACTTTTTTACCCGATAAGGAATCAAACATTTTTTTGTCTCCAAAAATTCAAGAAAAACTGACAACTATTACAGTATATTAACTGGCTTTTGGCCAGCAACTAACCAATAAGTTATGGCTGAGGAACTTAGCAAATTATCCAGAGCCTTAATGTTTAAATTATAGGTTTCTTCGTCTAATTTTCCTGATTGAAATTCCTCTGTTAACCAAGACTTAAGATGGCGAAAATGTCTGAACCAGCACTCCTCCGTCACCTCGACAAATTGAACATCTTTAAACCCTGCCTGTTGATAAAGATTTTGATACTCTGCCCTATCTTTGACCGTGTTTGCTTGGGGAACTGTCCAATCCCCCAAAAGTTCTGTTGTGGCAAAACTCAGATCTGAGAGAATTAAGGTTCCCCCCGGCTTTAATACTCGCCAAGCTTCTTGTAAGAATTGCCGCCTAGTATTAAAATAAAAAGCCGCTTCTACACAAATAATTTGCTCAAAAGAATGATCGGCAAAATCCATCTCTACCGCATCCATTAACAGAAATTTACCCTCGGGAAAATTCAAGAGACTTCTGGCAATTTGTGTCGGAGAAATGTTAATGCCCACAATTGCTGTCAATGGGTAATATTTGAGAAGATAATGAGTAGTTGCTCCCAAACCACAGCCAACATCAAGAATTGTTCCCTGTTTGTTGGGAATAAATTCTAAAAGTTTCTCCATCAGAGTAGAGGATGCTTCCTGTTGATCTTGAGTATGGGAGAGCCAATAACCGACATTAAAAAACTCTCTTTCACCATAAAACTCTCGAATCGAAGGACTACAAATTAAATCATCAAATCTACTAATCCATTCATTTTTATCCATTGTTAAACTCACTTAACTCTTTCGGCAAAAACTACATTAGTCTAACACGATTGGCCTTATTAGAACCCACTTTCCGCACTTCTTAACATTCAATTGATAATTTTTACTAATATATTGCTTACAATCCTTTGCCAGTAAAGATTATAGCTACAATCATGGATTTTTATCAAGGTGAAGAATTGCAAATTTTTTTCTCAGAAAAAATCAATTATTGAAATTTTTCTCAATAGTAGTTTCTACAATCAAGGTTTTTCGTCAAAACATCTTGGGGAATGTAAAAATATATAAAAGTATATGAAGCGGTGCCGAATGTCGGCTGCTAAGGCACTATGCTGAATCATACTGTTTTTTAAAACGCAGAGTTGTCATGCCTAATTTTTCGCACACTTGTAGCAGTATTAACTACGACCCTGACAGCACAATCCTGAGTGCTGAGTGCCAAGCTCGCGATGGAGAATGGCTCCCCACCGAACTGACGCTTAGTGACCATATCGGTAATATAGATGGGGAATTGCAGTTCGGGGATCAAAACTTCCAAGAAACCTGCCAAGATTGTCACCTTGAGTTCGGGGATGGAGAGCAATCCGTATGGTTGGTGTGTACTTGTGAAACAAGGGATGGGAAATGGAAACCTACGCAAATACTGTTAGACAGTCAGATCGATAATAACGATAGCCAACTGGAAATCGGATAGGCTAGGGGAAGACGCAAGAAATCCAGGATTCCGCTATCTGTTGGCTAGGAAACCTACACTTACCCGCAAGAGAAGTGTAGGTAGTTCACCAAGTATTTGACTTGAGTAAGACGGCAATATATGTTACTATCGCAAGGTAATCGCAGCTAGCTTGAAAAAGCTGCCACTCAAAACTAGGAATGACCATGAATTATCCTAATAGCGAACAAAGTAAAGCAATCCCCTTCTTTGCTCGTTTTTTATCTGCGGACCAAGACGAGGCTCCGACTCCCGATTCCCCCCCCGATTCTCAACCCGCTCCCGTTTGGACTTGGAAATGGCCTTCTGACTGGGAAGATAGTTAATTAATTTAAAGATTGCTTTCAGTAATTCAGACAGAAATAAACTGCCGCCATAAGTCAAGCAGGAGTAAGATTTATGGCGGTTTTTTGTTGTATTTAGGGTTTGCTGAAAAAGTCAATTTGCCGGTGAGGGCAGCGGGGGGAGAAGGTGCTTAGTCAAGTTAAAACTACTCTTCAGCAATTTCGACTTCTTTGGGAGCAATGGGTTCTTCGGCAGCAATTTCTACTTCAATAGCCTTTTTCAGGTTAAGTTTTAGAACTTGAGAAATTGGCAAACCTTCCACCTCATTGATGAGATATTCTTGAGTTTCTGTTTCACGACGTTTGAGATAGACCGTTTTAAGCAGTGCCTCAATGCCATAACGCGTAACAATGTCGCCAATAATGGTAGAGATGCCTAAGACCCCAAGTCCACCAATTAGTCCCAGCGGACCGCCTAACCCAAAAAGCGCGTAAATCATCGGATAGGCAGTACCACCGGATGCGGCAACAGCAATAATGAAAATAATGCCGGGGAGTCCCAGAGATGCAAGTTTTTGAACAACTTCATCCAGAGAAATTCCCCAGGAGACAAGTTTTTTGTTGATGTCTGTGGGATTAATTCCGAGAAAATCATTGGGAATGGCCGTTTCAGTAGTTTCCGTCATTGATGAGACTCCTAAAATCACTAAGTTGGATTGGTTGGTCGGGATTTCAGTCATATAAAATCCATGGTAAGGCAAAAGAATACAAATCGGCTGTCTAGCAATCAGATGCCTTGCAGCATTTTACATTAGTCTTACCGTTCACACAACTTGTAGAAAATCGTCAGTTCTTAGATTAAATCCTGTTGAAAAGATAGATGAGATTGGGGAGAAACAATTGATAACTGGGTTTTTCAAGTTGAATTGGGAGTTAACCATAGTCTTAAAAACGGGTTTGGTATCAAATCTCAAGGCAAACTTTTAACTCTTCGGCTAAAATCTGGACATGGGGTTCCACCATAATCGAGACATGATTTCCTAGGACGAAATGAATCTCAACTGGCTCTGTAGAAAATTCACTCCAGCCTAAAGAGGAATCCTCGCAATCTCCAGCTATTAAATCTTTATTTGGATCATCAGCTAATTCCTCCCCAGCCCGTATAATCGTAATTTTACCAGGATAAATCTGTTTAGGGAGATAATCAATCAGACATAAACAGCTAGTTTTATAGGCTTGGACAATTTTTTCAAGCTGCCTAGTTTCCGCATTGGGAGGAAGCATATTAGCCAGTTTAAAAAAGTTTAAGGCGTATTTTAATTGTTCCTCCACTGTTAAGAGTTGAAGAGTTTCATAGGAAATATCGATGGTTTTATCTAAATAAACTTCGATACCTTTGCTGACTTCAGCTAACCATCGCGCATGATCCCAATTAATATAATCAAGCAAAATTTGTTTGTCTTTATAAGTGGGTGCTGAAGAATCAATGATTGCTAGTAATGCCACTTGTTGACCCTGATTAACCAACTGTTGAGCCATTTCAAAAGCCACATTACCACCGTAGGAATGTCCTCCCAAAAAGTAGGGTCCTTGGGGTTGTAAATCTTGCATGGCTTGAAGATAAATACTGGCTATATCCTCAATGCGAGTGATTTCTCCAAACTGTTGATAGAGATCATTTTCAAAACTGTAGAAAGGTTGATCTTTTCCTAAACAACGTCCTAAATGGTAAAAATAAAATGGTCGTCCCCCGGCGCCTGGAACACAGAAGAAAGGAGGCTTTGAACCCTGGGGTTGAATGGGAACCAAACAAGACTGATTAGATGGATCTAACCTGGTTTTAATAATAGTCGCTAACTGTTCAATAGTTGGGTTTTGAAACAGTGTTGTTACGGCAATTTCTTTGCCCAACTGTTCTTTAATTTGAGTTATTAAATAAGGAGCCAACAGGGAATGACCACCGAGATCAAAAAAGTTATCCTGCACGCTAACTTTGTCAATTTTTAGCACTTTTGACCAGATTTGTACTAGGTTTAATTCTAACTGATTACGCGCTTCAATAAATCTGTCTGAATCACTGGGGTTACTAGGAGCTTTTAACGCACGGCGATCAATTTTTCCGTTAGCTGTTAAAGGGAAAAACTCCAGCAGCACAAAAGCACCAGGAACCATATAACCGGGCAATTTATGGCTAAGAAATTGACGCAAATCGCCACTTGTTAGCTTTACTCCTAGCTTAGGTACAATATAGGCAACTAATTGTTTTTCCCCCGGATTGTCTTCACGAACAATCACACAAGAAGACTGTACCGCCTGATTTTGACTAAGTACAGCCTCAATTTCTCCCAATTCAATACGGAAGCCGCGAATTTTTACTTGATTGTCAATCCGTCCTACATATTCAATATTACCATCGGGTAAATAACGGGCCAAGTCTCCCGTTTTATATAATTTTGACGGCTCATTGCCCCCCTTATTAAGGGGGGTTGGGGGGATCACTTCATCCTTCTCAAAAGGATTAGGGATAAATTTTTCTTGGGTTAATTCGGGACGGTTAAGATAACCTTTGGCTAATCCTGCACCAGCAATATGTAATTCTCCTACTACACCAATCGGGACAGGTTGGAGATAGTTATCTAAAATGTAAACCTGTGTGTTGGAGATTGGACAACCAATGGGAATTGACTTTATTGTTGCCTCTAGTTGTTTAGGAATAGGATAGCAACAGGTAAAAGTTGTACTTTCTGTTGGTCCATATCCATTAATAATTTGCGTCAATGGCAAAGTTTCCAGTGCTTTATGAACATGAGCAACTGAAAGTGCTTCTCCACCAATTAGTAGCTGTTTAATTCCTGATAAAGCTTGGGAATTATCGTCAATAATCTTATTGAACAAAGCAGCCGTTAGCCATAAAATAGTAATGCCATGTTTGTCTATTGCATTTCTTAAACTTGTAGCGGTAGGAATATCTTCCGTAAAAATCACACATCTCGCACCATGTAATAAAGCACCCCAAATCTCAAAGGTAGAAGCGTCAAAAGCAATGGGAGCCATTTGTAAAAATCTTTGTGTTGCATCCAGATGTGCGTAATTTACGCCAAACAAAAGACGGTTAACGCTACGATGAATAACCCCAACGCCTTTAGGTTTACCTGTAGAACCAGAAGTATAAATAACGTAGGCTAAATTATCCGCAGAAACTGTGCTGTTCAGATTCTCCTGACTTGCTTGATTAATTTGTTGCCAATCTTTATCTAAACAGATAACAATAGTCTGATGATTTGGCAAGGAATTCTGTAAAGATTCGCAGGTTAACAGTATTTTAACCTGGGTATCTTGGAGCATAAAGCTAATGCGTTCTTGGGGATAATCTGGGTCAATAGGAACATAAGCTCCACCGACTTTAAGAATAGCCAATAATCCCACAATCATGTCTAAGGAACGCTCTAGACAAATCCCCACTAATTCATCTGGTTTTACTCCTAATTTTCGCAGATAATGGGCTAATTGATTGGCTCGACAATTTAATTCATTGTAGGTTAATTTTTGCTCTGAACATACCACTGCTACCGCATCGGGTGTGCGTTTTACCTGTTCTTCAAATAATTGATGAATACATTTATCAGAGGGATAATCTGTGTGAGTTTCGTTCCACAATGATAACAATTGATAACGTTCTTCATCACTTAACATCGATAACTGAAAAATTCCCATATTGGGATTAGCTGCAATCGCAGTTAAGAGATTCTGAAAATGTTGCCCCATTTGGTTAATAGTGGGGGCAGCAAACAAATCCGTACTATAACACCAAACCGCTTCTAAACGATCAGAAACTTCCCAAAAATTTACCTCTAAATCAAATCGCGCTTTAAGCTCAACAGATAAAGGCAAACTCTCCATCTTTAAGCCAGATAAACTGGCCTCAGATTGGGGAGTATTTTGCAGTGAGAACATTACCTGTATCAAAGGATTGTGACTTAAATCTCGGTTTAATTGTAATTTTTCTACTAACATTTCAAAAGGCAAATCTTGATGAGCATAAGCTGATAAAGTTGTTTGCTTTACTCGTTCTAATAACTCCAGAAAACTCGGATTTCCCGACATATCACCCCTTAAAGCCAAAGTATTCGCAAAAAAGCCCATTAATTTCTCAATTGCCGAACTATTACGATTAGCGATGGGAGAACCTACCAAAACATCTGATTGACCACTATAACGAGAAATTAGGACAAAAAAAGCCGCCAGTAAAGTCATAAATAGTGTTGCTCCTGACTCCTGACTTAACCGTTTGAGGCGTTGTGTTAAGTCTTGATTCAGGCGAAAAACTTGCCCATCACCCCGGAAACTAGGAATTGGAGGACGGGGATAATCCGTCGGCAATTCTAAAATAGTAGGTGCATCTTGTAACTGTTTTTGCCAGTAATTAAGTTGACGCTCCAAAACTTCACCGGTGAGCCATTGACGTTGCCATACGGCAAAATCGGCGTATTGAATCGATAATTTAGCGAGAGGGGAAGGCAAACCCTGGACAAAGGCCGCATAAAGTTGAGATAATTCATCAAAGAAGATGCTCAAAGACCAACCATCGTAAATAATATGGTGCATCTTCAACAGCAATACATACTCTTGAGAACCCAGTTTAAGTAACTTAAATTGGACTAATGATTCCTTGGCTAGATTAAAGGGTTTTAAGGAGAAAGCAATCGCTATTTCTTGCAGATGTTCTGTTTGTTCATTCTTTGATAAATTTTGTAAATCTTGAAGGGGTAAACTGACGGGTGAAGGGGGAGCAATCCGCTGAATTGGTTGCCCTTCTACCATGGGAAAAGTGGTTCTTAAAATTTCGTGACGGCGAATCAGTTCACTGAGACTTTGTTCTAAAGCCAACAGATTGAGGGAGCCTTCTAACCGCAAAGCTTCCAACAGATTATAGGAATGACTATCGGGAGAAAGTTGATGCAGAAACCAGAGTCGTTGTTGAGCAAAAGAGAGGGGTAAATCCTGATACCGTGACACAGAAATAATCTCTAAATCAACAGTATTAGTTGGGATTTTTGCCGCTCTTAAAAAGTCCAAAATTTCAGGTTTTTTGGCAGCGATTTCTTCTTTAATTTCTGGGGTCATAACCCCTTTGGGAGCCTGAAAACGAAGTTTTTCGCCTTCCAGCCATAGTTTAATGTCTAAACCCTTTAAATAGGCTAAAAATTCTCCTACTTTCACTTACCAATTGCCTCCCAAAGTTGTTGTTTAATTAGGTCTAAATTACGAGGTTCACTCTTAGGAGCAAAAAGTCCATCAGATTCCCATTTACTAGCATTTAGACTAATTGCCCAGGCATTTAACCAAGAATTAGAGCTAACTTTTGGTAACATTTCTGGCATAGTATCTTCTAGAGCTAGGTGAAACATAACTTGAGCTACCTCCTCTAACAATTTTAAGCTACTGAGATAGTTTTCAATGATTTCTGACTCGGTTTGGTTGTATCTTAAATTTCGTGATCGCAGTTCCTCGACAAAAGGAATTGCTAAATAGTCAATAAATTCAAAATTAACCCGATGTAAAGATTGATTCGCCCAATCCTTAAATAACTGCTGCATTCGATAGGAAAGGGGGAAAAATTTGCTATTGATCTGTTGAACTTTCGTTCTAAATTCTTGGTCAAGGTAGATAGAATTAAACATCATCAAACCACTAAATGTCCAGCCTGACAACGTATCCCAGATAAATTTTGTTGCCATCACCATGCCATTACCCAGACAATTGTAGGCGTTTTGAATATTCAAGGTTACTCCATCGCTATAGCTTAGATAAAAGCAATTTGCATCTTTGACTTTTTCCTGCGTCAGTTTACCTTCTAGATCAAGGGTAATCAACTGAGTTGTTAAGGAATTACCAAAGCCAATATTATCGGTACCTGGAGAATAAAAAGGATCGGGAAATGTCCCTGCTTCACCGACACAAGCCCAACGATTGTAGGAAAATACTTGTTTAGATGAGTAGCTATATTTGGGCATTTTCCTAAAGTCTTCCGGTTTTTTATCGGCTAAGTGAAAAGCCAAAGTCGGCTCATTTTTCTGTAACCATTGGTAAGCCAGTTCGTAGTTATAATAATTCTTTAAAGGATGAATATCTTGGCGAGCGACAATACCAATACTGGTATGACCTGTGGATAGAGGAATTGTCCAAACCCAGTAACCTTCACCGCATAAATGATTGGTAGAATAGTAACGGTTTTTATTGGGAACACGATTATGCCATTTTTCTTCACTACTAGGGACAAAATCGCTGATATCAAAGCGACCCTCAATCCGAAACCAAACAGCACCAAATTGAGCATTATTAGGTTTATCTAAGCCTAATTTTTTTTGCAGAAAACGACGGCGACTCATTGCATCAACCACCCATCTAGCTTGAATGAGTTTAGTTTTTTTATGATTTCCTTTTTCTTGAGTATAAACAACTTTATGATGTTGCTGTAACCCAACGGCGAGTTCAATCTCATTAACTGAACAATTTTCGCGTAATTCTACTCCTGCTTCGAGATTAAAGGCGCGTAAATCATTCTCTAATTTACCCCGATCAATTTGATAGGAATTAGGAAGATGAAACTCTGATAAACCTAGTTCGGGTCTATCTTGAAAATGAGTAGCACTATTGTTAAAGAAATATCGCAATCCTAGTTTAACTAAATGTTGCTTTTCAAGGTAATCTGTTAATTGAAGCGTATTGGCTAAATAGAAAGCACCCACTTCAACTGTTGACTCTCCCACTTTAAAACTGGCTTCTGGTAAAGGACGAGCTATTTTATCGAGAACAATGACAGAAATATTCGGCTTTTGCAGTTTTAACTGTCTTGCTAAGGTTAAACCAGCTAATCCACCGCCACAAATGACGACATCATAAACTTCTGCTTCACTTAAATCCTCAGCTTTTTGGCGCAATAAAGCAATTAATTGCTCTTTCCGCTCTTTTAACTTTCCCAATAATTCTGGGGTCATTACTCCTTGGGGTGAACGATAGCGTAGTTTATCATTTTCAACCCATAGATTAATTTGTAAACTGTTGAGATAAGCTAAAAATTCAACTGTTTTCATAGTTCTCCTTCCTCATAATCTTCTAAGGTTTCAGTCATAGATGTTTCTCCCGGTGCAACGGTAAGAACTTCAATGATTTCGGCTAAATTAGCGATAGTTGGGTATTCCAGCAGATTTTGTAAAGACAATTCCACCGAGAAAAGATCGCGGGAACGGGAGATAACCTGAGTTGCTAACAAAGAATGTCCTCCCAATTCAAAGAAATTATCCTTAATTCCAATACGTTCGACTCCCAAAACTTCACTCCAAATTTGAGACATTTGAGTTTCAATCGCGGTACGAGGTGCTAGAAATCCCGTAGCCAAATTGCGCGTAGCTAGATCAGGTGTAGGCAAAGCTCGCCGATCTACTTTACCATTAGGAGTCAAAGGTAGGGTATTAAGCAAAACAAAAGCCTGAGGAACCATATAACTAGGTAGCTTTTGTTGGACAAATTCCCGCACCTGTGGCACCAACTTCTGGACTAATTTACCGTATAGGGGATTATTCGTATAATCAGTCCAGGATTTGGGAATAATCGTCCCATCATCCCAAAAATTGGGGTATAGTTTTTCATCAACTTTACTTATTATCGGTTCTAAGATGGCATTCTGGCGACAGAAAACCACATCAAAAGAACCATCTTGACTACCTTTCCACCAACTGAGATGAACAGTGTAACCTAACTGTTCTCCCAGTTGCCACATTTGCTCAGGATTAATCCCTATCCCACTATTTTTTCCTAACAATTGCCGCAATTCTCCCACCGTTTTTACCCCCGGAGGATTTTCTAAACAGTCTAAAATTTGTAGTGCTTCTTGTAATCGTTGATTGGGTACATCCCTGATAGCTAAATATTCTGGTTGTTCCAGTTTCAGTTTATCTTGTAGTTGCCCTAAAGAAAACCGATCCCGCTGCCAATTTAGCCAAGGAATTGCGGTTTTTTGCCCATCAGTATCCAGATGTAAAGTAACATCATAGCGGAATTGGGTTAACTCATTGTCAGCCTGACCCCGTTTCGGTGCAATTTCTACCCAAGAAATTCGCGGAAAACGTTGTTTAAGCGCGATAAAGAACTGAGGTGCAATTAACAATTCTTCTTCGGTAGCTACACTTTGATTCACCTGTTTTTGCCATTCTTCAAGGGTTTTATTAGCTTCAGCGCGAGCTAACTGTACCGCGGCATGGTAAGGCTCTAGTAAGGACAAATTACGGATATCACCTAGGAAAATCTTACCCTGATCCGCAATCGTCTTGACTGCTCCTGCGATAACTTGTAATAGATAATCGACACTAGGAAAATACTGAACCACAGAGTTAATTACTACTCGATCAAAAGTAGCTTGGGGAATGCCAGTAAAATCATCGGCTGTTCGGTGTAATAATTTTACTTTGCCCTCTAAACCCTCAATTGTGCTGCATAAATGTTCGAGGTTATTAATAGTAGCAGCGGAATAATCGGCTCCCCAATATTCCTGACAATGTTTCGCCACACGGAATAGCAATAAGCCACTTCCGCAACCAATTTCTAACACTCGTTGCGGTGGTTGATTTCCTAAAATTCGGCTCACTGTCTGATCAACCCATTCCCGCATTTCTGCTGCGGGAATAGCTTGTCGCGTATAACTACTATTCCAACCACTAATATTAAAAGTGGGATCCTCGGTTTGAGGTTGGGGTTTACTGTAGGATTCTTCGTAAATTTTTTGCCAATCACTAACATATTCACTCTGCCATTGAGCAAGCTGTTCAGGCAATACTTGATCCTTGAGAGCCGGAACCAAGTAGGCTACTAAATTAGTATTAAGCTGGTCCTGATCATGATCACTTGCCTGATCAGCGCGAGCTATCACAACCGCTTCTTGTACTAGGGGATGTTGGCTCAAAACTGCTTCAATTTCCCCTAATTCGAGACGGAAACCCCTTACTTTAACCTGATTGTCAATTCGTCCCAGATATTCAATTCTTCCATCAGGTAAATAACGAGCTAAATCTCCTGTTTTATACAAACGTTTGCCTTTTAACTGTTCCTTATTTTCTAAATAGATAAATTTCTCTTGTGTCAATTCTGGGCGATTCAAATAACCTCTGGCCACCCCTGCTCCTCCGATGTGTAATTCCCCGGGTACACCGATAGGAACCGGTTGTAAATGCGAGTCTAAAATATAAACTTGGACATGAGGAATTCGCCGACCAATAGTTATTTTTGTGTCAAAAGGCGTACATTTAGCTACCGTTGCACAAACACTTCCTTCTGTGGGTCCATAACCATTAAAGAAATTTCGTCCCTGGGACCATTTTTTCACCAATTCAGGAGAACAAGCTTCCCCGGCGACAATAATAGTTTGCAGAGAGGAAAGATTTTCCCAAGACAGAACCGCTAAAGCTGATGGCGGTAGAGTAATATGAGTAATCTTATTATCTCGTAATTGCTTGATTAAGGGTAGGCCGGGCATTAAATTGTCTTTACTTGCCAAATAAAGTGCAGCGCCTGCTCCCAAAGCCATCAAAACTTCTGAAATACAGGCATCAAAACTAAAAGAAGCAAATTGAAGCACTCGACTCTGAGAAGACACAGCAAAAGTCTGAATTTGCGCCAAAGCTAAGTTACATAACCCTTGATGCTCAACCATCACCCCTTTAGGTTTACCCGTAGAACCAGAAGTATAAATCACATTAGCTAAATTAGAAGCTGTCACTTTCCCTGTCAAATTATCCCGGTTCATTGGTTTAATTTCTTCCCAAGTTTCAGCTAAAAAGATGGTTTTGCCTCGATGATTTGGGAGTTTATCAATCAGTAAACTTTGGGTTAGTAATAAGGGTACTTGACTATCCTCTAACATAAATTGTAAGCGTTCTTGAGGATATTCCGGGTCAAGGGGTAGATAGGCAGCACCGGCTTTAAGGATGCCTATTAATGCCACAATCATGTCTAAAGAGCGCTCTACACATAAACCGACTATTACCTCGGTTTCTACACCTAAAGAGCGTAAATAGTGAGCTAGTTGATTGGCCCGACTATTTAATTCTGCATAGGTCAACTGTTGATTTTCAAAGACTACTGCTACTGCATCAGGGGTACGCGCTGCTTGTTCCTCGATCAATTGATGAATACACTTGTTATAGGAGTAATCAGCTTTTGTCTCATTCCACTCCTCTAATAGTTGATACTCTTCCTCTGGGTTTAATAAGGGTAGTGAAGCTACTGATTGACGGGGATTTTCCACAATTGCCGCTAACAAAGTCTTAAAATGATTCATCAGGCGGACAATAGTTTCAGCAGCAAATAAATCCCTGTTATAAGAGCAAAAACCGCCTAATCCTTCCGGTGTATCCCAGAGGTAAAGTTCTAGGTCAACCCTAACTGAATCAAATCCCGATGGTATCTCCTCAATCTTTACTCCGGGTAAATCCCAGGGAGAACTAGGAGCATTCTGAAGGGCAAAAACTATCTGTGTTAAAGGATTACGATCTAAATGACGCTCAATTTGTAATTTTTCGACTAACATCTCGAAGGGTAAATCTTGATGGTCGTAAGCATCTTGAGTAGTTTGTCTGACCTGCGCGAGAAAATCCTCAAAGGTCGGGTCTTGAGATAAATCAAATCTTAACACTAAACTATTGACAAAAAAGCCGATTAACCCTTCAATTTCGGTGCGGTTACGGTTAGCAATTGGTGAACCAATTACCACATCTGTTTGTTGACTATAACGAGATAGTAACACAGCAAAACCCGCTAGTAATGTCATAAAGAGAGTGCTACCGGACTCTTGACTGAGTTTTTTCAGTTGTTGCGTTAGTTGACTATCTAGTTGCAGTCGCTCCGTCCCACCGCGAAAACTTTGGATTGCTGGCCGGGGACGGTCTGTGGGAAGTTGGTGTAGTAGGGGAACCCCGGTTAATTGTTGCTTCCAGTAGCTTAATTGACGGTCTAATACTTCATTGGTTAACCATTGACGCTGCCACAAGGCAAAGTCAGCATACTGTATCGATAAATCAGGTAAATCTGCTTTTGTCCCGGTGCAGAAACTTCGATAATAGACTGATAATTCGTCGATTAAAACACCTATTGACCAACCATCCGCCGCAATATGATGAATGGCTAATAATAGTACATATTCCTCTGTCTTGACTTGCCATAATTTGACTCGTAATACTGACCCTGATTCGAGATCAAAGGGTTCGGAGGCTGCTGCTAATAACAGGTTTTTTACCTGTTGCTCAGAATGACTGAGGTTTTGCAGATTGACAACTGGTAAGGTGAAGGTTACATTAGGATCTATCGCTTGTATTGGTTGATTATCTTTGAGTTTAAATTGAGTCCGTAGGGGTTCATGGCGTTGAATAATTGCCTGGAAAGCTTTTTCTAAGGCTTTAACATTGAGATTTCCCTGCAAACGCATCGTTAAATCAATAGTATAAGCCCCACTTTCTCCTTCTAATTGATTCACAAACCAGAGACGTTCCTGTGCCCAGGATAGGGGAATATCATCCTCTCGATTAACGGGGACAATTGATGGTAGCTTTAACCCTAAACCTGTTTGCAGTTCTTTTAAAATTACCGCACTTAACTGAGCAATGGTTGGGGATTCAAACAGATAACGCAAGGGTAAAACAATCTCAAAGGTTTCCTGTAATCGAGAAATAACTTGAGTTGCCAACAGAGAATGTCCCCCTAATTCAAAGAAATTATCCTCAATACTGACTCGTTCTAATTTCAGTACCTCAGCCCAAATCTGCGCCATTTTTTCTTCAATGGGGTTACGGGGAGCTATATATTCACCTTTGCTTTGGAAATCGGGAACAGGTAAAGCACGGCGGTCGATTTTGCCATTGGGAGTTAAGGGGAAAGCATCAAGAAGGACAAACGCAGTAGGAACCATATAGTCGGGTAATTTTGCTCGCAAAAATTGCCGTATTTCGTTAATTGTCAGGTTGATTTCGGGTTGCGGTACAACGTAAGCAACTAAGCGTTTATCCCCTAGATTATCTTCACGAACAATCACACAAGAAGACTGTACCGCCTCATTTTGGTTGAGTAAGGCCTCAATTTCTCCTAATTCAATACGGAAGCCGCGAAGTTTTACTTGATTGTCAATGCGTCCTAAATATTCGATTTTACCATCGGGTAAATAACGGGCTAAGTCTCCCGTTTTATATAATTTTGACGGCTCATTGCCCCCCTTATTAAGGGGGGTTGGGGGGATCACTTCATCCTTCTCAAAAGGATTAGGAATAAATTTTTCTTGGGTTAATTCGGGACGATTGAGATAACCCCGCGCTAATCCCATACCACCAATATGTAATTCTCCCGGAACACCAATCGGGACAGGTTGTAAATGGGAGTCTAAGATATAAATTTGGGTGTTAGCAATGGGACGACCAATAGTGATTTTTTCCGTCGCATCTGTCCATTTTTCTACCGTGGCACAAACGCTGGTTTCTGTCGGTCCATAAGCATTAAAGAAATTTCTACCCGTAGCCCATTGTTTGATCAATTCTTCTGAACAAGCTTCTCCCCCCACAATAATAGTTTGTAACTCTGGTATTTCTTCTAGTGGCAAAGCCGCTAAGGCTGAGGGGGGTAAAGTAACATGAGTAATACCATAATCTTTTAATCGCCCCATTAATGGCAACCCAGGCATTAAAGCGTCTTTGGTGTCTAAATAAAGGGTTGCACCCGATCCTATGGCCATGATAATTTCCCAGATAGAAGCATCAAAATTGAGGGAAGCAAACTGGAGAAGGCGAGAGTTTGACTGTAAGTTAAACGTTTTAATTTGCGCTTGAGCTAGGTTAAATAGTCCCCGATGTTCCACCATTACCCCTTTAGGTTTTCCTGTAGAACCAGAGGTATAAATGAGATTAGCTAAATTATTGGCTGTTACTACTCCTGTTAGGTTATCTTGGCTGTTTTGGTTAATTTCTTCTGTGAATCTGTCTAACAAGATTAGCCGCGCTTGATGTTCGGGTAATTTATCGATTAATCCCTCTTGAGTTAGCAATAATGACAGTTGAGCATCAGCGATGGCAAATTGTAGCCGTTCACTGGGATAATCTGGGTCGAGAGGTACATAAGCACCACCCGCTTTTAATATCCCCAATAATCCCACAATCATGTCTAAGGAACGTTCTAGACAAATCCCCACTAATTCATCTGGTTTTACTCCTAATTTTTGCAGATAATGAGCTAATTGATTAGCACGACAATTTAACTCATTGTAGGTTAATTGTTGCTGGGAACAGACCACCGCTACCGCGTCGGGTGTGCGTTTTACCTGTTCCTCAAATAACTGATGAATACACTTATACTCAGGATAGTAAACTTGAGTATTGTTCCACTCAATTAATAACTGATTAGTCTCACTTTCTGTCAGTAAGGGTAATTGGGAAATCCGCGCTTGAGGATTAGCCGCAATTCCCCCTAATAAGTTGAGAAAATGCCCTGATAGTCGCTCAATAGTGCTACTCTCAAACAAATCAGTATTATATTCCCAGACACCTTTTAAGCCATCATCGGTGTTAACCATAGCTAAGGTTAAATCAAACTTAGCTGTGGTATTTTCCGGTGGCAAATCTGTCACCGTTAATCCCGTCATTGCAATCTCAGACTTAGGTGTATTTTGCAGGACAAAAGCTACTTGAAATAGGGGAGTATGGCTCAAATCCCGTTCCGGTTGCAACGCTTCGACTAACATTTCAAAGGGTAAGTCTTGGTGCGCGTAAGCATCCATTGTCACTTCCCGAACCCGGGTTAATAACTGACTAAAACTCGGATTGTCTGATAAATCCGTCCGCATCACTAAAGTATTAACAAAGAAGCCGATTAAACCCTCAATTTCACCGCGATTACGATTAGCGATGGGAGTTCCTACTAAAATATCACTTGACCCTGTATAACGATACAGTAAAGCATCAAAAGCAGCCAACAGCGTCATAAATAATGTCACCCCTTGTTGGCGACTCAATTCATTCAAAACTTGGCTAAGTTTGGGGGAAAGGGAAAATTCTTGCTGAGTACCGACAAAGCTTTGCACCGCAGGTCGAGGGTGGTCTGTGGGAAGAGATAATAAAGAAGGTGCATTTGCTAGTTGATTTTGCCAGTAATTTAATTGAGTTTGCAGGACATCCCCTTGTAACCATTGTTTTTGCCAAACTGCAAAATCTCCATACTGAATCGGTAAGGGAGCTAAATTTGCGGGTTGATTCTGCACATAAGCATTATATAAGCTGGTCAATTCGTGAATAAATACTTCGATTGACCAACCATCACTAATAATGTGGTGCATACACACTAACAAGAGATGTTCCGTCTCAGATAGCACCACTAAAGTGATTCTGATTAAGGATTCTTTGGCTAAATTAAAGGGTTGAGTGGCTTGTTTTTGCTTTAATTGCTGTGTTTTTTCTTCTTGTTCATGGATGGGTAAATCTTGTAAATCAACGACCGATATTGTCTCCCTTGTTGTTTGAATAATCTGAGTCGGTTGTCCATCAATCGTGACCAAATTAGTCCGTAATACTTCATGGCGATCACAGATTTCTCGTAAACTTTGTTCTAAGGCCTTTTGATTGAGGTTGCCTCGGAAATGCAACACCATCGGTATATTGTATAAAGCGCTATTTGGTTGCAATTGATCTAAAAACCATAAACGCTGTTGAGCAAAAGATAGAGGTAGTTCTGTATCCTTAGTTCTCGGTAAAATGGGGGGTACTGTTAGCGTGAGATTTTGCTGCTGTAATTGTCCAATGAGATGCGCTAATTCGGCCACCGTAGCTGCTGCAAATAAACTCCGCAAAGGCAGTTCTATTTTAAATAAACTCCGAATCCGAGAGACTAATTGAGTTGCGAGGAGAGAATGGCCGCCAATTTCAAAGAAATTATCATAAATTCCCACTTGCTCTACTTTGAGTATTTCTGTCCAAATTTGCACCAACATCTCTTCAATTCCATTGCGTGGTGCTACATATTGATCCCGGCGATTCCCTATCTTATCTGGTGCGGGTAAAGCGCGACGATCTACCTTACGATTAGTAGTAAGGGGTAAAGATTCCAGAAAAACGAAAGCTTGAGGAACCATATACAGAGGCAATTTACTGGACAGAAACTGACGCAGTTCACTAATCATCGGTATCCGTTCGTAATGAGCTACTATGTAGGCGACTAAATATTTATCCCCCGGAGTATCTTCGCGAATAATCACACAAGATGTTTGTACATCAATATTTTGGTTAAGTACCGCTTCAATTTCTCCTAACTCAATACGGAATCCGCGAATTTTAACCTGATTGTCAATCCGGCCAAAACATTCAATATTACCATCGGGTAAATAACGCGCTAAATCTCCCGTTTTATACAAACGATTGAACGGTGAATGAGCAAAGGGATTGTTAATAAATTTTTCAGCAGTCAATTCGGGACGATTCAGATAACCCCGCGCTAAACGAACACCGCATAAATGCAATTCTCCCTTAACTCCAATGGGTACAGGTTGCAGATTTTGATCCAAGATATATGCTTTTGTGTTAGCAATGGGACGACCAATCAGCACTGAATTGATTTTTTCTGACTGATAATCTAGCAAGTCATGAACTATGGCGGTTACAGACGCTTCTGTAGGTCCATATACATTAATACATTCAACCCGTTTTCCGACCATTTGTCGCCAAATATTGACGGTTTCTGGTAACACTGCATCCCCTCCCACGGCGACGACCCGCAGACTGGATGGTACAGTAGCTAATGATTGGGAAACGGCGAGCGCCCATTCATGCCAATAGGCAGGGGTAATATTTAAAACGGTGAGGCTTTCTTGTTCGATAAAATCGGCAAAATCAGTCAAAGTTGGGAACATTTGCCCTGGTCTTAAGACCACTGTGCCACCTTTTAACCAAGTGGGGAAAATTTCTTCCGCAGCGACATCAAAACCAAAGGAAGCAAACTGTAAAACGCGATCAAATTCTGTCAAACCGAATACTTCACTAATGCCCCAACTATGATTAACTAAGGCTGCGTGAGTTAACATCACTCCTTTAGGTTTACCGGTTGAACCAGATGTATATAATAGGCATAGTAGATTTTCTGGGGCTACTTCACTGAAGGGATTTTCTGGTGTTTGAACTGTCAATTTTTCGGCTAATTTATCTAAGACAATTACCCCCACATCTTCTACTGGCAAAGAATCGAGTAAACTTTCTTGAGTTAGCAGTAGAGAAATTTGGGCATCTTCTGCCATATAAGTCAACCGTTGCTGGGGATAATCTGGATCTAAAGGTATATAGGCTCCTCCAGCTTTGAGAACTGCCAATAATCCGACAATAACTAACAGCGACCGCTCTAAATAAATACCAACTAAAACTTCTGAATTTACCCCCAAAGATTGGAGATAATGGGCCAATTGATTCGCCTGAATATTTAATTCTTGATAGGTTAATTCTTGACCTTCAAAGACCACTGCTACTGCAGCCGGTGTTCGTGCTGCTTGTTCTTCAAATAATTGATGAATACATTGATGGAAAGGATATGCTTTTTCGGTAGCATTCCATTCTTCTAATAATTCTTTTGCCTCGACTTCAGTTAATAGTGGTAGTTGAAAGATTGGCTGTTGCGGGTTAACAACCAATGCTTCTAGTAGGGTGATGAAATTTCCTGTTAATCGCTCAATGGTGCTGCGATCAAATAAATCGGTATTATATTCCCATACCCCTTTTAATTCTGCACCGGTATTCTCCATCGCCAGGGTTAGATCAAATTTGGCGGTGTCATTTTCTGTGGTGAGGGGAGTGGCGGTTAATCCTGTTAGTTCTAAGGGAGACGGGGGACTATTTTGCAGCAGAAAATCCACTTGAAATAAAGGTGCGTGACTTAAATCTCGTTCAGGTTGTAGGACTTCTACTAACATTTCAAAGGGCAAATCCTGATGAGCATAGGCATCCATTGTCATTTCCCGTACTCGACCCAATAACTGATTAAAATTGGGCTTACCTGACAAGTCAATTCGCAGAACCAAAGTATTGACAAAAAAGCCGATTAAACCTTCAATTTCACTGCGATTACGGTTAGCAATGGGAGTACCAATTAAGATGTCTTCCTGTTCTGTATAACGGTAAAGTAAGACAGCATAAGCGGTTAACAGGGTCATAAATAAGGTGACACCCTGTTCCTGGGTCAATTGGGTCAGTTTTTCGGTTAATTCCCAAGAAAGGCTAAAGGGTAAATGTCCCCCAGCAAAACTTTGTTGATTGGGTCGAGGTCTATCTGTTGGTAAAGATAGGAGGGCCGGTGCGCCGGCTAACTGTTTTTGCCAGTAGTCTAGTTGCTGTTGCAATACCTCTCCCTGCAGCCATTGTCTTTGCCAAAGGGTAAAATCTCCATACTGGATAGATAGGGGATTTAGAGGCGAAGATAAACCCTGAATATAGGCATTATAGAGGGCGGTTAGTTCCTGAAGAAATACCCCCATTGACCAGCCATCACTGACAATGTGGTGCATACAGACTAATAAGAGATGTTCCGTTTCAGATAACACCACTAAAGTGATTCTGATTAAGGGTTCACCGGCTAAGTCAAAGGGTTGAATCGCTTGGTTTTGTGTTAACTCTTGGGAGGCAATTACTTTTTCACTGCTAGATAAATGCTGTAAATCAACTACCGTAACTGTCCAGGTTCGTGTTTGTATAACCTGGGTAGCGATACCATCAACGGTAATAAAGTTGGTGCGTAAAGCTTCGTGGCGATCGCAAATTTCTTCTAAACTCTGGATTAAGATTTCTGAGTTCAGGTTTCCCTCTAAACGCAAGGCTAGGGGGATATTATAAAAAGAACTATTCGACTCAAATTCAGCCAAAAACCAGAGACGAGTCTGAGCAAAAGATAGGGGTAATTCTGCTGTTTTGTCCCTGGGTAAAATCGGCAGTTCAGTTAGTTGTTCTCCTTCGGAAAGCCGTTTTATTTCTTGGGACAATTCGGCGATTGTCGGTGCAACAAATAACTCGCGTAAGGGCATTTCTACCTGAAAAGCCTCACGGATGCGCGAAATCAGTTGAGTTGCTAATAATGAATGTCCACCTAACTCAAAGAAGTTGTCATAAATCCCCACCTTTGCAACTTTTAGGACTTTTACCCAAATCGAGGATAATATCTCCTCAATCGGGTTACGCGGCGCGATATACTGCTCTTGGCTTTGGAATTCGGGAGCAGGTAAGGCACGACGATCAATCTTACCGTTAGGCGTTAAGGGTAGGGATTCCAAAATAACAAAAGCACTAGGAATCATATACTCTGGTAACTTGGCTTTCAGGAATTGCCGCAGTTGAGTAATATTAAGGGAATTTTGCTCTTTTTTTGCAACAATGTAGGTGACTAAACGTTTCTGATTTGTCTCATCTTCCCGAGCAATAACAATAGCTGTCTTGACTGCACTGTGCTGACTAAGAACAGTTTCAATTTCTCCCAATTCAATGCGGAAACCGCGAATTTTTACCTGATTGTCAATCCGTCCTAAATATTCGAGATTACCGTCAGGTAAATAACGTGCTAAGTCTCCCGTTTTATAGAGACGAGAATCTGGGGAATTACTAAAAGGATTAGGAATAAATTTTTCTTGTGTTAATTCTGGACGGTTAAGATAACCTCTTGCTAATCCTGCTCCACTGATGTGTATTTCTCCTGGAATACCTACAGGTACTGGTTGAAGATTGGAGTCTAAAATGTAGATTTGTGTGTTAAATATTGGGCGACCAATGGCGGGTGAAAGACTATTATTCTTTTCTCCAGAAATTACTACCCCTGAAGTTGTAACGACTGTGTTTTCAGTGGGACCATAATTATTTACCACCTGAAAAGGAATGAAATTTGACGGGTATTGATTAAGCTTATCTCCCCCTGTCAAGATAGTTCGCAAAGAAACATTAATTTCTGTCCATTCTAACGATAATAATTGCTCGGCTATTGGTGTTGGTAGAAAACTGATGGTTATTTTTTTCGCTGCTAACCATTTTTGTAATTCCACTAGAGATATCAGGATTTCAGGTTTGACTAAATAAATACTTGCTCCGGCAGTTAAATAAGGCCACAATTCCCAAACAGCAGCATCAAATCCTGTTCCAGCTAACTGAGTAGCTTTGTCTAGGTTCGTAATTTCAAAGGTGTTTTGATGCCAGAATACTAGATTTAGTAATCCCTGATGGGTAACTAATACTCCCTTGGGTATTCCTGTAGAACCGGAGGTGTAAATTACATAAGCTAGGTTACTAGATTTAATGGTAGTAATTAGATTCTTTTGCTCCTCTTTAGAAATTACTGGCAAGTCAGCGTCTACACAAACAATATTTATATTTGCTTGAGATTCAGATAATTTATCAATCAATTTTTGTTGAGTTAGCAATACCTTCAAACCAGCATCTTCTAACATCAAACTAATCCGTTCAAGCGGATAATCAGGGTCAAGAGGAACATAAGCCCCACCCGCTTTTAATATCCCCAATAATCCGACAATCATCTCTAAAGAACGTTCTACACAAATCCCCACTAATTCATCAGGTTTAACACCTAAAGATTGCAAATAATGCGCTAACTGATTAGCTCGACAATTTAACTCATTATAGGTTAATTCTTGCTCTTCAAATATCACCGCTACAGTATCAGGAGTCCGTTCAACCTGCTCCTCAAATAACTGATGAATACACTTATCAACTGGATAATCTACCTCAGTATTATTCCAGTCAATCAATAACTGTTGTTGTTCAGATTTAGTTAACAAAGGTAATTGAGAAATCCGCTCACTCGGATTAGCAATAATTCCCTCAAGTAGAGCCAGAAAATGACCGTTCATTCTCTCAATAGTCTCAGCATTAAATAGGTCAGTATTATATTCCCAATGTGCAGTCAATCCAGCTTCTTTTACCTGTATAAACAAACTTAGATCAAACTTAGCCTTTTTAAATTCCAAAGGCTGAGGGGTGGCTTTTATTCCCTCTAAATCCATTTCATTTAGAACTTCATTATCTAGTCCAAACATCACCTGAAATAAAGGAGTATAACTCATATTTCTTTCAGGTTGTAATGCTTCTACTAACATTTCAAAGGGTAAATCTTGATGGTCGTAAGCATCTGTTGCCGTCTTTCGTACCTGTTTTAATGCCTCGCTAAAACTGGGATTTCCTGCTAAATCTGTTCTTAAGACTAGGGTGTTGACAAAAAAGCCGATTAACCCAGCTAATTCACTACGAGTACGGTTAGCGATGGGAGTACCGACTAAAATATCTTCTTGTCCCGTATAACGATAGAGTAGTACCTTAAATGCGGTCAAGAGGGTCATAAATAAGGTGACACCTTTTTCACGACTCAGCTTATTTAAGTCTTGACTAAGTTCTGGGGAAAGAATACCATTTATCTGATCTCCCTCAAAACGTTGTTCCGGAGGCCTTGGACGATCTGTCGGTAGATGTAATAAGGCGGGTGCTGCTGCTAACTGTTTTTGCCAGTAATTTAACTGATTTTGTCGGATTTCTCCCTGTAAATACTCCCTCTGCCAAATTGCAAAGTCGGCATACTGAATCGGTAACTCTGGTAAAAGAGGCTCTAAACCTTTAGTATAGGCATTATAAAGGGTTGTCAATTCCTCAATAAATACCCCCATTGACCAACCATCAGAGACAATATGGTGCAGACAAATGAGCAAGAAATGTTCTGTGTCTGATAACTTGAGTAGGGTGGCTCTAATTAGGTAGTCATTGGCTAAATCAAAGGGTTGATGGCTGCGAATTTCTAGCCATTTTTTTATTTCCTGCTCTTCTCGATATTTTGGGCTGTCTTTCCCATTGACAAGCGTTAATTGCCAATTACTTTCTGGTTTAATTACTTGTACAGGATTTCCCTCAATAGTGGCGAAATTTGTGCGGAGGGACTCATGGCGCTGAATAATTTCTTGTAGGCTTTTTTCGAGGACATCTACCTGGAGATTTCCCGCTAAATGCAAGGCAAGAGGAACGTTATAGAAAGAACTGTTTGGTTCTAATTGATCTAGGAACCATAAACGCTGTTGGGCATAGGATAGGGGTAATTCTTCAAAATTCATTTTCTTTTTCTTGGTAAAATAGTTGGAACGATGGTATCAGATTTTTCCTGTTTTAACTGTTCAATCCCTTGGGCTAATTCAGCTAGGGTTGCTGAGTTGAATAACTGACGTAAAGGAAGTTCAACTTTCAAGCGATCGCGTATCTGTGCTACTAATTTAGTGGCTAGTAGGGAATGTCCTCCCAGTTCAAAGAAGTTATCATTGATGCCCACTTTCTCAACTTTTAGAATTTCTGACCAAACATTGACTAATATATCCTCAATCGGGTTACGCGGAGCAACATATTTTTCTGATGGTTCACTACTAGATTCTGATGGGGGTAAAGCTCGACGGTCTATTTTTCCATTAGCAGTAAGGGGTAAGGCATCTAAAATAACGAAAGCATTAGGTATCATGTAACTGGGTAATTTAGCTTTCAGAAATTGCCTTATTTCGTTAATGGTAATCGTTTTTTCCGATTGTGGCACAATGTAGGCCACAAGACGTTTATCTCCTGTTGTATCATCCCTCACTATTACTACTGTTTCCCAAATCTGGGGATGAGATGCTAATAATGCTTCGATTTCCCCCAACTCAATCCGAAAACCCCGAATCTTAACTTGATTGTCAATGCGTCCTAAATATTCTAACTCTCCCTTAGGTAAATAACGCGCTAAGTCTCCCGTTTTATACAATTTTGACGGCTCATTGCCCCCCTTATTAAGGGGGGTTGGGGGGATCACTTCATCCTTCTCAAAAGGACTAGAAATAAACCTTTCTGTTGTTAATTCAGGACGATTGAGATAACCTTTTGTTACTCCGGCACCCCCCACATACATCTCCCCGGGTACACCAACCGGTACAAGTTGTAAATATTGGTCTAGTAAATATACTTGTAAGTCGGGAATGGGACGACCAATCACACTAGCTGTACTATCCAAGTCGGTCATACTTAATGGTCGATAGGTAACATGAACGGTAGTTTCCGTAATTCCGTACATATTAACTAATTGGGGGCATTGGTCGCCATGGCGCTGAAACCAAGGTTGTAAACTGTTAATTTCTAAAGCTTCTCCTCCAAAAATAACCAAACGTAAGCTTAAATCGTTATCTGTTGTCGATGAACGATCCCCCCTAACCCCCCTTGATAAGGGGGGAAAACTTCCTTTTAAGGATTCTTCAGCTTGAATTAACTGACGGAAAGCGGTAGGAGTTTGATTGAGAATTGTGACTTTTTCTTGACATAATAGCTGATAAAATGCTTCGGGGGAACGAGTTATTAAGTAGGGTACAACTACCAAGCGTCCACCATATAACAAAGCTCCCCACATTTCCCACACCGAAAAGTCAAAAGCGTAGGAATGAAATAGAGTCCAAACATCTTGACTACTAAAATTATACCAAGCATCTGTAGCGGCAAATAATCGCACGACATTGGAGTGATTGACTAACACCCCTTTCGGTTTACCCGTGGAACCGGAAGTGTAGATAACATAAGCTAAGTTATCTGGAGTGACGGTGTTTTCTGGATTTGAATGGCTGTTTTCAGCAATTTTTTCCCAGTCGCTATCTAAGCAAATGATGGAAGCTTGATGTTGGGGGAGAGTTTCTCCTAACTTTTGTTGCGTTAACAGCACTGATAATTGAGCATCTTCTAACATGAAGCTTAACCGTTCAATCGGATATTCTGGGTCAAGAGGAACATAAGCACCACCCGCTTTTAATATCCCCAATAAACCCACAATCATCTCTAAAGAACGTTCAAGACAAATACCCACTAATTGATCAGGTTTTACTCCCAAAGATTGCAAATAATGCGCTAACTGATTAGCTCGATTATTTAATTCATTGTAGGTTAATTGTTGATCTGAATATACAACTGCTACCGCTTCGGGTGTGCGTTTTACCTGCTCTTCAAATAACTGGTGAAGACACTTAGTAACTGGGTAATCAACCTGCGGATTATGACCGTCTATTAATAATTGATTTTTCTCAAATTCTGTCAGCAGAGGTAATTGAGAAACTCGCGCCTCTGGATTGGCGACAATTCCCTCCAGTAAGGTTTGAAAATGCCCCAGTAGGCGAGTAATTGTTCCATCATCAAATCGGTTAGTATCATAGCTAATTCTCACCTGTAATTGATCCCCAGGTAGCGCAATTAGGGTTAGAGGATAATTAGTTTGTTGAGAAACCTGAATATTTTCCAGATAAAAACTATCATTACCTAAGACCGCAGTAGCGTCAACTGGATAATTTTCAAAAACAACTATACTGTCAAATAAAGATTCACCCCTAGGGATTTCACTCCAAGTTTGAATCTCTGCTAATGAACTATATGAGTATTGATTAGACTCAACTAACTGAGCTTGTAAATCTTTTAATAAAGTCAGTGCTGAGGTGTCTGGTTTAACTTGGATTCGCATGGGCAAGGTATTAATAAATAATCCCACCATTGCTTCAATACCAGCAATAGATGTCTCACGACCAGATACAGTCGCACCAAATACTATGTCTGTTTCTTGGCTATAGCGCGATAGCAATAATCCCCAAGTTGCTTGCACTAAATTATTCAGTGTCAAGCGATTTTTCCTAACAAAAGATTGGCAGGTAGCTGTGGTTAAAGCGGGGAACTGAATTTGCTGTTTTTTATAGACGTTGCTATTTTTTGAATTCGCTGATCTTTCTATGACCAAAGGAGTAGGAGCAGTAAAACCTTGCAGTTTTTGTTGCCAAAATTCTTCGGCTGGTTTTTGTTCCTGTTGCTGTAGCCAAGCAATATATTGGCGATAGCTGACAACAGGTTGATCAGTGCTAATCTGATTTTGAGAAATTTCTTGATAAATCTTTAAAAAATCTTTAATCACTAAAGATAAAGACCAACCATCAAGTAATAAATGATGACTACTCCAAACAAATTGATAGGTATTTTTATCCAACTTGATCAGATTTAGGCGCATTAATGGAGCTTCAGACAATTCTAGGGATTTTTGCTGATCACTCTCCAAAAAAACTGCTAATTCCTGTTCTTGCTGTTGTGCGGTTAAATGTTGCCAATCAAATGTAGCGACTCTCACAGTTACTTGTCGATACACTACTTGTACAGGTTGGCTCAATGATTCCCAAATAAAAGCTGTACGGAAAACGACATACTTTTCTACTAATCTTTGCCAAGCTTGCTCGAATATTGTTGTATCGACATTGCCCTTTAAATTACAACTAAATTGGACGAAATATACATCTGAATCTGGCTCATACAAGCTATGAAACAACATCCCCTGTTGCATCGGCGATAGGGGATAAATATCGGCTACATTTTGTCTATTTGTGCTATTCATCTGGGAGTTCATCGTTACAGTTGAGCTAATATTTGTTCTAGTTCTATTTGGTCGATTTCTAATAAGGGGAAATCTTGGGCGGTGTAATCTCCAGTATCCGCTTCAGGCGGCGGAGGATTCACTATTTCTGGTTCTGTTTGTGACTCGGTGACTCTTTTTGCTACTGTGGCTAATTCGGCGATACTTTGATGGGTAAATAATTGTTTGGGGGTTAACTCTAATCCTGCTTTTCTGGCTCTAGTAATGATTTGAATAGTCAGGATGGAATCGCCCCCCAGTTCAAAGAAGTTATCATAGATACCTACTGGCTCTACTCGCAAAACTTGTGACCAGATTTTAGCTAATATTTCTTCTTCTAGGTTACGAGGAGCAACAAAATTCAATTCTATCTCTCCACACAAGTTGGTTTCAGGTAAAGCGCGACGGTCAATTTTACCATTAGGTGTTAGGGGTAATGATTCCATGATTACGAAAGCACTGGGAATCATATAATCTGGTAGCTTTTCTTTTAAGAATTGTCGTAATTCATTGGGGGTTGGTGTTGTCTCTTTTTGAGGGACAATGTAGGCAACTAAACGTTTATTTCCTGATGTATCTTCCTGGTCAATAATAACCGATGATTGTACTTGAGAATGTTGTTTTAATACTGTTTCAATTTCCCCTAATTCAATACGGAATCCTCGTATTTTTACTTGATTATCAATCCGTCCTAAATACTCAATATTACCGTCAGGTAAATAACGCGCTAAGTCTCCTGTTTTATAGAGACGAGAATCTGGGTAATTACTAAAAGGATTAGGAATAAATTTTTCTTGTGTTAATTCTGGACGGTTAAGATAACCTCTTGCTAATCCTGCTCCACCTATATGTAATTCTCCTGGAATACCTACAGGTAATGATTGAAGATTGGAGTCTAAAATGTAGATTTGTGTATTAGAAATTGGACGACCAATGGGGATACGTTGTCCATACATTTCTCTCTGACAATTCCAAAAAGTTACATCAATACAACATTCTGTCGGTCCATAGAGATTGCACAAATTTACATTTAGTTGGCTCAATAATTTCTCTTGCAAAGCCACTGGCAAGATTTCACCACCACAGAAGACTCGTTTGAGTAACTGACAATTTTCGATTCCTCCCTGTTCTAAAAGCATTTGCAGTAAGGATGGCACAAGTTGAACAGTAGTTACTTGCTGTTGGGCAATTGTTTTTAAGAGGTAATCGCTGTCGGTATGACCCCCTGGTTGAGCTATTAACAACTGTCCACCTACTAATAAAGGAGCGTAAAATTCCCAAACTGACGCATCAAAACTAAAGGGAGTTTTTTGCAGAACTCTATCCGTTTTAGTTAGGGGGAATGTTTCTTGCATCCAGAACATATGATTGGACAGGTTACTGTGGGAAAGCATTACCCCCTTCGGTTGACCAGTAGAACCTGATGTATAAATAACATAAGCTAAATTAGTTGCTTGTACATCAGTAATTGGATTATCCTGACTGAACTGAGAAATTAACTCCCAGTCAGCATCTAAACAAATAAGTTGTGCTTGATGTTCAGGTAATTTATTAATCAATTTCTGTTGAGTTAGTAACACTTTAACAGCAGCATCTTCTAACATAAAAATAATCCGTTCAATCGGATAATCAGGGTCAAGAGGGACATAAGCCCCACTCGCTTTAAGAATGCCTAATAATCCCACAATCATCTCTAAAGAACGTTCTACACAAATCCCTACTAAAGTATCAGGTTTTACCCCCAAAGATTGCAAATAATGTGCTAACTGATTAGCTCGACAATTTAACTCATTATAGGTTAATTGTTGACCTTCAAATACTACTGCAACAGCATGAGGTGTCCGTTCAACTTGTTTCTCCAACAACTGATGAATACACTTATCTAATGGGTACTCAGCCTGAGTATTGTTCCACTCAAAAAGTAACTGCTGTTGCTCAACTTCTGTGAGCATTGGTAATTGGGAAATACGCTGCTGTGGGTTAAGCACAATAGAGTTGAGCAGTCTTTCAAAATGCTTGGCCATGCGCTCAATAGTAGCAGCGTCAAATAAGTCAGTGTTGTATTGCCAACATAGCTTAATCACTCCTTTCGCTTCTCTCACCATTAAACTCAAATCCAAGTGTCCGCCCTGTTGTCCGAACAAGTGTGGCTCCATTGGCAACACTGATTTTTGCAGATGCAAGGAATTATTTTTTGGTTCACACCAAGTTTGTGCTTGCCAAGCAAAACTAACTTGAGAGAAAGGCGAACGGCTGGGATCGCGTTGTGGCTGGAGTTTTTCTGCTAACAGAGAAAATGGGTAATCTTGATGATTTTGAGCTTGGCTAACTATTTTGCTGACTTGAGCAAGAAGTTCTGTAAATGTGGCATTCTCCTGGACAGAAACTCTTAAAACGGTCAGGTTAGAAAAGTAGCCGACAATCTCTTTAAACTCTTTACCCGGCCGTCCTCTCATCGGGCTGCATAAGAGGATATCTGTTTGATTGGTGTAGCGGTAAAGTTGGACGTAAAATGCTGTAAGCAGAATCCGATAAAGGCTGGTTCCAGATGCTAAAGCTAGATGCTTGAGTTTTTCAATTAACTGTTCATCTAGCTTGACAATGTATGAGGCTCCCTCATAAGTCTTGACTGGGGGGCGGGGTTTGTCTGGGAGCAAATTCAAAATTGGCAATTCGCCAGCTAATTGTTTTTGCCAATATTGCCACAGTTTTTCTCCCCTATTACCCGATAGCATTGCTGCTTGCCATTGGACAAAATTTGCATAGGTTTTATTTTCATTCCAAGAATCTGGGGCTGTTTCTGTCTGCTGTTGACTAAATTGCTCCACTTCCTCTGGATATAAAGCTTGAAATTCACTCAGCAGTAAATCATAGGACCACATATCGCCAGCAATGTGGTGCATTGTCAGCAAGAGAATGTGTTCTGCTGCTGAACGAGTAAATAAATTCACCCGCAAAACTGAATCTTTTTCTAAGTTAAAAGGGTGGTCAGCAATAGCATAGATTTTTTCTACTAATTGCTCTTCCCTCCAGTCGCTGGCATCTATTACCTCAACCTGAAAATTCTCTTGCTGGTTAACCTGCTGTACCGGTTTGCCCTCATAACTGGTATATGTGGTTCTCAGAATCGGGTGCTTTTCAATAATTTTTTGCCAGACACGATTGACAACAGCAATCTCTAAATAAGCATGAATTTTTGCAGTAATAAATATATTATAAGCAACGCTCTCTGGAGCAATTTTCCAGATTAACCACATTGCTTCTTGACCCGGTGAAAGTGGGTAAATTGTTTTCATATTTCTACTCATGACTCGCCCGCATTTGTGATAAAAAAATGTTATCTAGGGGAAGGCGTATGCTTTATGCCCCTACAGAAACCGAATTTGCCCCACTGTAGGGGCGCAAGGAAGCCGAGTACAAAATGTAACATATATCGAACATTTTTCACCATGATGTCCCAAGGTCTGTTATCGCTTTGAGGGAACAGTAAACGGGGAAGAAAATCGGCGCACCTCATTACTTTGAACCCTGTATCCTGAAATCCTATCATAGAAAAGAAAATTTGTCATGGTCAACAAAATTCGGTAATATGTGGTAGTCTGAGAAGCGCTCACTAGCTTTAGCTATCAAAACAATGGTTACTTGTAGTAAGATAACGAGGGTTAAAAAAGCAGTAGCAGGGGGGCTGAGAAAGCGATCACTCTATGCTGACAGATAAAGCGACGGGAGTATGTTACCACAACTCAAGCACAATAACCTTAAAATTGTCGGGGAGCTTTATATTTTCGCCAATTGCCTTCTACACAGGGGAGGGTTTCTCCTGAAACTAGCCCACACAGACAACCTAAGGATCAACTCCGCCAATCCAGCCAAAATCTAAAATCATTCCTGCAAAATGTCCACAACTCAAATATAAATGCTATATGTCCGCCAAAGTCCCTCAAGATCGATCGACGACTAATATTATCTCCGATGTCAGCAAATTTTGGCACAGTGTCAAGCTGATCGCTGCTCCCTATTGGTATCCTACTGAATCGGGGGGAAGGGCTTTTTCTGATGTGATGAAAGCTTGGGCAATGCTCATCCTACTAATCGGGGCAATACTAGGAGTTGTGGGATTAAATGCCTTCAATAGCTTTGTTAGTAATTACTTAGTTGATGTCATTCTTGAAAAAAATGATTTTGATAAATTTGTCAAAACTTTGGTAGTTTTCGCGGTTGGACTGCTCTTTGTCACCCTTTTAGTTGGCTTGCTCAAATTTCTCAGAAAAAGAATCGCCCTGGATTGGTATGCTTGGCTCAATGACTGGATTCTCACAAAATATTTGCATAATCGCGCCTATTACAGAATTAATTTTAAATCCGATATCGACAACCCAGATCAGCGTTTATCCCAGGAAATTGAGCCGATTACCAGTAAAGCTCTCTCCTTTTTTGCAGTTTCCCTAGAAAATGTCCTAGATATGATCACTTTTTTAGTGATTCTCTGGTCAATTTCTTCCTCTGTCGCCATTATTTTAGTCGTTTGGACAATTCTCGGTAACGTCATTGCTATCTATTTTAACCAGGCTTTAAATAAAATTACTCAAGAAGAATTAGAACTTAAGGCTAACTACAATTATGCTCTAACTCATATTCGTAATCATGCGGAGTCGATCGCTTTCTTTGAGGGAGAAAATCAGGAATTAAATATTATTCAGCGGCGATTTAATAAACTCTTAGACAGTGCTAAACGTAAAATTGATTGGGAGAGAGGCACAGAAATTTTTAGTCGAGGCTATCAGGCGGCAATTCAAGTATTTACTTTTGTCATTTTGGGTCCTTTGTATATCAATGGTGAGGGGGTTAGTTTCGGACAGGTCGGGCAAGCCTGTTTAGCGGCTAATTTGTTTGCTACGGCGCTGGCGGAATTAATTCGTGAATTTGGCACTTCGGCACAATTTAGCAGTTATGTTGAACGTTTATCAGAATTTTCCCAAGCCTTAGAAGAAGTCATTAAACAACCAGAAAATTTAAGCACGATTACAACTGTCGAAGAAACCCAATTTTCCTTTGAAGATGTCACCTTGCAAACTCCCGATTATGAACAGGTAATTGTCGAAAACCTCTCCCTTTCTGTTCAGCCTGGACAAGGTTTATTAATTGTCGGGCCGAGTGGTCGGGGTAAAAGTTCCTTGCTACGCGCAATTGCCGGTTTATGGAATGCAGGAACCGGCCGATTAGTTCGTCCCCCCCTAGAAGAAGTATTGTTTCTGCCCCAACGTCCCTATATAATATTAGGAACCTTGCGAGAACAGTTACTCTATCCCAATCGCAATCAAGAAACCAATGAGATAAAATTAAGGGAAGTTTTGCAAGAAGTCAATCTCCAAAATTTACTAAATCGAGTCAATAGCTTTGATACAGAAGAGCCTTGGGAAAACATTTTGTCCCTGGGAGAACAACAACGTTTGGCTTTTGCTAGGGTATTGATTACCCGTCCCAGTTTTACTATCCTCGATGAAGCCACAAGTGCTTTGGACTTAAACAATGAGGAAAATTTATATCGGCAATTGCAGAAAACTCACACAACTTTTATTAGTGTCGGACATCGGGAAAGTCTCTTTAACTATCATCAATGGGTTTTAGAACTCTCTAGTAATTCCCATTGGCAACTGCTTACAGTGGAGGAATATCGCCGACAAAAAGTGAAAGAAATTATTAATATTTCTGTCGATAATTCTCAAGATAGGCTCGAAGATTTAGCGAATCAGGAAACCGAAGTCAATCCTAAAATCAATTCTGCCGGGGAACCCCCCCCCGAATCGCCAACGACAACAATCTTAACAGAAGTCGAAGAGGGACTTTCCCATGCACAAATGAAGGAATTAAGCGACTATTCCCTTAGTAGCATCAGAAGCAAAGCCAGTCAGGGAAAATCAATTACGGGGAAAGATGGACTGACCTATCGCTATGACAAAGACCCTAAAATCTTAAAATGGCTAAGAGTTTAGCCGATGAGAGACGGGTCAAAAAACAACGTTAAACCATTACACCAACTTAGCTACCCAAAAAATGAATCAAACCCTGGTCAATCAACAACAGTTGTTCCAAGAAATCGTCCAAGATATCGAGCAAAATAAAATTGCAATTGCGGCGAAAAAACTGCGTCAACAGGAAGCAGATAGCTGTGAAATTCCGGCTCAGTGGCTGTGGAAAACAGCAGCGGCTTTAGAAACCAACGACTGGAGCATTTTATCAGAAGATTTCATTAATCTGAATTTTATCGGTAAAAATGGTTATTTTCTGATGATTGCTCCCTATCGCATCAATCGTCAGGGAGAACGACAACTCACTTTGAGTGCGATTTACGGAAAAATTCACCAAAATAGTCAACCTTCTATCGAACAACTAGAAAGCTTGACTCGTGAAAAATTTGGCAGTCTAAGACAACCGATTCCCAGAAATTTATCCTTTACTGAAATTGCCAGTTGTGGCACGATTAAAGGTGAAAAGGGGGAGGCTTTTATCGTTCCCCATAGGTGGACTTTTCCCAATAGTGTTCAGGGGCCAGCTTTAAATAATGCCAGTGAGCAAAAACGACGCTTTTCTGGCTCTAGCTACGAATGTATCCGAAAAATTTTTGAGCCAGAAACAGCCGATTTACTATTAGGACCCCTAGAGGATCAAATTAATGGTGAACGCTATCGTCATCTCGATACCCAATTCCATGAAGCGGGTCATGCTAGTGGGTTAGGATTTGACTTGAAACTCAAAAATAAACTGTTTCAAAACTATACCTATGCCGGAGTCGAGGAGTGGCGCTCAGATAGTTTAGGGTTTGAATTTGCCGATTGTGCTTTACCTGCCGAAGAAGCGGGAAAATTAGTCGCTGTTAATTTCTGCATTCGCTTTGGTTTAGATGCTCACCGTTTAGGGGGTTTAGAAAAAGATGTGGATGTCCACGCTAGTTTGATCAGTTTGGAATATCTCTTGCAAAATGATGCTATTTATCTCACAAAAAATGGTCAATTGTCCCTGCGGAATGTCAGTTATCCAGGCTTACTAAAAGCGGTGGAAATGCACCGAACAAAAGCATTATCTCTAACGCGAAGGGAGTTGAATCTAAATAGTCCAACAGGTCTTTTTGCTCTGTATAAAGTGGAGATTCATCCCGCAACCCAATTAATTTTTCAGGGACTAATTGTAGAGCGCTGCCGCGGAATTTGGTCAGAGTTACAATAAGTACCTAGCGGTTACTGTTAACCGGGCCGGTGAGGGATGTCATTCAGCCATGAGCATCCCTCCAAAGCCTATTGATGGCGATAGGGATTGGGGTCAACTCCTCTGAGTTTCTGGCCACAGCAAGTGCCGGCCCTGGAATATTAGTCGTTGACTCCTACACATTTATTTATATATATATCGCTAGATAACTAAAATGTGTTAAGCTAGGCGGTAGCATTCCCTCTTTTTCCCCCAGTCGATGACAAAACCAATGGCTGAACAACGCTCTGTACTAAAATTTAATGGCATCGATGATCACATGGATCTATCCCACGGATTTCTCGATATTGATCAGAGTATTACCATTACATTTTGGGCAAAAGGGGAAAATAATTTAGCTACAGAAACGACTCTTTTAGAAGCTGTTAATCGGGAAAATAACCGCGTTCTACATATTACCTTGCCTTGGGGCGATCCCGTGAAACCTGCGATTTTTTGGGATGCGGGAAATGAAGAAGGTTTCGATCGAATTGAAAAAAAAGTCAAGCTTAAGGATTATAGTGATTGGACTCATTGGGCCTTTGTCAAAAATGCGACCACAGGCCGAATGTTGATCTATCGTAATGGTATCATTTGGCATCGTGGCAACGGTCATAACCGTGCCTTAATGGGGATTGAAAAAATCATCTTGGGAGCCTCTGTTAATCTCTCTCATTATTGGCAAGGTTGTCTTGCAGAACTTTCTGTTTGGAATCAAGCGCGTAGCCAAGAAGAAATCCAAAAAGCGATGTATCAATCTCCCTTAGTTGATGACCTTGGCTTAGTTACTTATTTATCACTCAATGGCAGTGCCGAGGATCAAACAAGTTATAGCAATCATGGTATTCTTTATGGGACAACCTGGCAACTAGATAGTCTTCCCTCCAAACCGACCTCGATCCCTAAATCAAAAACTCAGACTAGCAGTAAAGCTAGAAGGAGTGCGAAAAGGATAACAATGGTCAACGAAATTTTTAACTCCCTTGAAGAAGAAGAAGTGGTTGAACAGGATGCTCCATCCGAAAATCAAGAACCTTCCCGGGAAGATAATTCAGAATCAATTATAATTGCCGCAGAAGCTGCTCTTGCCAGCAATAAAATTGAGGAGATTACTGAAACTGCAATTTCTCAACCGGATATCCTCACTTATTCAAGCCAGAAAAAACGGTTAATTATTTGTTGTGATGGTTCTTGGGAAGACTCTACCAGTACTTACCCCACCAATGTGGTTAAATTCGCCGAATCTATTAAGTATATTGCCGAGGATCAAACCCCCCAAATCGTCTTTTTGTCAGGTTCTGGCACCCCCGAAGATAACGAATTTATTAAAAGTTTAGGGAATGAAACTTTTGGCTGGGGCCTTGATCGAATGATTCAAGATGCCTATCGTTTTCTTGTCCTTAACTACAATCCCACAACCGAGGATGAAATTTATTTGTTAGGTTTTAGTCGAGGCGCATATATCGTTCGTTGTTTGGCTAGTTTTATCGATAAATGTGGAATCCTAAAACGCTCTAAGATTAAGGAAATTCCCCTGGCTTATCAACTCTATCGAGACCACACCGTTAGTTCCGATAGTGCCAAAGCTCAACAATTCCGTGCTGCTAATGCTAAAAAAATTGAGACAGAAAAGGAAGATTTTCAAGATCGTATTCCAGTCAAGATGTTAGGTTGTTGGGATACAGTTGGCAATTTTGGTATTCCTGATTTAACTCCTTGGTTTCCCCTGGCTAAGTTTTATCATAAAAAATATGAATTTAGTAATACAAAATTAAGTCCGATTATCCAGAATGCTTTTCATGCTGTTGCCATTGATGAAAAACGTAAAAACTTCCCTTCCACTCCGATCAAAGCCAATCCAGAAAATCCCGAACAAGTTGTCAAAGAAGTTTTATTTGTGGGTGAACATACCTGTCTAGGTGGTGGCAAAAAAGAATATCAAGGACTTTCCGATTACCCGTTACAATGGATGATTAATCAAGCCAAAAAATTGGGATTAGAGTTTGACTCAACCACCTCTGAATCTGAGGAATTCCAAATTAAACTAGACCCGACCATCAAGTTCGATAATACTGTTAAAGGATTGTCGGTCTTGGGAGGTGAGCAATGGCGATATTTCAATACAAAAGTTGTCACTGTTCATCACAGTGTGGTAAAACGATTAAAGGCTTTTTCCGATTATCGTCCCAAAAGTCTTGAACCTTTTCTTCAAGCTTTACTTGACGACGATCAACAGACAGATTAACCTTGCTTTAAAATTAAATTAATCCTTCGCTAGAAATTTGAGGTGATTTTTATGGAACTCGATAACATTATCAAAAAAGTGGCAGGTGCTTATTTAGCTTCGGCTGTTATTGCTGTCATCGTGCTAATTCTGACCCTCGGACAACCCTTTGTAGTTTTTATGGGTATTGGAGCGATGGGGTTGGTTACTGTCCTAGGAGATGCGATTGCTCAGTACGGAATTGAAGCGGTTCTGAATGCTTTTTACGCCGAGCGAAGTAAAAAAGAATCCCTGGAAACACTTTTAGCTGAAATTGATGCTTTACCTCTGACTGATGACCTGAAATTAAAAACCAAAAAATACTTGACTGACCATCAAGAACAGACAGTAAAGCAGCAAGAAACGGTAACTGAGCCAACTCCTGAAAGTCCTCAAACAGTTGTTATTGAAAATGAACCAGTTGTTGAAAATGAACCAGTTATTGAAAATGAACCAGTTGTTGAAAATGAACCAGTTATTGAAAATGAACCAGTTGTTGAAAATGAACCATTTGTTGTTGAAGTTGAAAATGTTTAATTAGGTATTGCTCCCTCTTGCAAGAGATGGGAGCAGCGAATGATTATTGCTAAGTATTGAGGAATTTTTTGGTCTAAGATAGCTATGCTAAATAGGAACTCTCAACGTCTGATGACCTATAAAAAAATTGCCATTTATGAGCAAAGCTATCAACTTCCTGTTTTTAAAAATAGATACTTAAAAAATTTTCAGAAAATCATCAAGGAACGTCGGAAATTAATTCAAGAAGGAGTTCGCTACCATTACTATTTTGGTAAGATTATTAAACGAAAAGAAAAAATTACTCAACAAGAAATCTTGATCGAGACTCAGTTATTAATTAAAGACTATAATTTATTAATTAATGGACTAGAAATCTATCAAGACGGATATTATCGTTTTTTACTCCAACTCAGTGACAATCTCAAAATTTTATTTTCCCAAAAATATCAAGAATTGAAAATCTTAGACTACGAGAGAATAAAGTTAGAAATTAAAAATAATAATAATAATCAAAATATTCTCAATCAACTCAAGCTGGAAAAACAGGAAAATTTTCGGGCAATTTTGCTACTGGGAAAAACATCTTTTTTGATGTTGAGAAAAACTAAATTACTAGGGGAAGGAGTTCAGAAATTAGCCGAGGATACTCAAAAGCAGAAAAAAATTGTACAAGCAATTATTCAAGAACTCAAAATTTATGAGGAATTAAATCATTATCAACTCAAATCTCAACGAGTTCGCCAAGAAATTGCTGATCTTGCCCAAAATGCGATTAATTTTGAAAACTACTTACAGGACTATTTTGCTCCTTTTCAATTATTAATAGAAGAAGTGATTAAGGTGGATGAAGAATTTTATGCAACAGTTGGAGAAATTAAGTATTTGGTAGATAATATTTTTCCACCTCAGCCTGCTCTCTTAGAAACGTCAGATTCAGCCATAAATTCTGAGTTTTTGCTAAATTTTCTGGCGACTGGTTACGAGAAAGAAGCAAGGTTAAAAGATGCTTTTTCCTCTGATCAATTTAATGATTACTTATTCAATGAAAGTGAATGGTCAGCACAATTTATTTCCCTAGAAAAAACCATCAATAAATTATCTCATCATTTAGCAGAACAAGAGGCTTGTCAAAAAGACACTATCCTAAAAACTCCCCCGGCAATAATTGTTTCTCAATTAACTCAAAACAATATTGACAAATCTTCTACTTCTAAAAATCCCCAGACTTTCCCAAATATCTTAACTCAAGAATCGGCGGATCTTGATTATAATCAATTACAAGATTTGCTAAGAAAGCAACAGTGGCAAGCGGCTGATCGCCAAACGACTAAACTACTATTGAAAATTTTGGGTAGGAGCTACTGGAATGAGGTTTATCCCCAAGATATTGCTCAATTACCTTGTTCGGAACTGAAAAAAATTGATCAACTTTGGCTTCATTATAGTCATGGTCATTTCGGTTTTAGTATTCAGCAGGCTATTTTCTCTAGTCTCGGTGGTTTAGCCGATTATGAAACCCGAAAAAAACTTGGCGATCGCCTAGGTTGGCGGAAGGAAGGTAAATGGCTCAATTATGAGCAACTAAACTTTCAATTAGAGCCGAATTCTCCCCTCGGTCATTTACCGGTTCATTGGTTGATTTTTGAGGAAAATCTTGGTGATCCATCTGCCGAGGTTGCTGATCATCAAAACTCCGTGGCTTTCTGGAGAGTTGGCAATTGGTTATTATGGCAACTTCACCTCGTTTTCAGCAAAATTCAAGCCTGTGGAATTATTCCTCTGTCTGACTTTTAAAGCCATTATAGCGGTGTGCAGTCGTATGAAGTACAGTGTCACGAGCTATAAACCATGCTAGGCAAGGCTTGGTCTGTATCTCACTCAAGCGCTTACCGCTATATCCTATTAAAAACTGATTTGCTATCACTACCAATTTCTTGACCGATAGTTAACTCTTAATCAGAAAAATATCACAAAAAAAATCTCCCCTTTTTACTGGAAATAAAAAGGGGAGAAAATATTAGATAGCTTTAGGATTCAGTCATCCATTCCGTATGAAAAAACTCACCTCTGGGTTTATCGGTACGTTCATAGGTATGAGCGCCAAAATAATCCCGTTGTGCTTGGGTGAGATTTTGTGGTAAATTGGCCCGACGATAACTATCAAAATAGTCCAAAGAAGAACTAAAAGCTGGGACGGGAATTCCCAACTTATTAGCCAAGACTAACACCTCACGCCATGCTTCTTGGCGATCGAGGATACTTTGCTTAAATTCCGGCGCTAACAACAAATTCGGCAGGCCCGGATTTTCCGCAAAAGCTTTGCGAATTTTATCCAAGAAACCGGCGCGAATAATACAGCCGCCCTTCCAGATACGGGCTGATTCCGGCAGACTGATATTATAGTTAAACTCCTGAGAAGCTTTAGCGATTAAAGCCATACCTTGGGCATAGGAACACATTTTCGAGCAGTAAAGAGCATCACGCACCTTATCCACAAATAGTGCCGCATCCCCCGGATAGGTTTCCCCAGGTCCGGGTAACTCTTTTGAGGCTGCCACCCGTTCATCCTTATAAGCGGACATCACGCGAGCATTAACCGCAGCATAAATGGTCGGAATTGGCACCCCCAACTCCAAGGAACTTAACACTGTCCAGCGTCCGGTTCCCTTTTGTCCCGCCGAATCCAAGATTAAATCTACCAGATGATGGCCGGTTTCTGGGTCAACATACTTAAAGATATCGGCGGTAATTTCAATTAAATAAGAATTAAGCTCATCGGTGCGATTCCACTCGGCGAAAGTTTCCTGTAACTGCTGATTGCTTAGTCCTAGACCATTTTTCAGCACATCGTAGGCTTCCGCAATTAACTGCATATCGCCGTACTCGATGCCATTGTGAACCATTTTCACATAATGGCCTGCCCCCCCGGACCCAACGTAAGTGACACAGGGACCATCATCGACTTGGGCGGCAATTTTGGTTAAAATCGGCTCTAATTCCCGATAGGCGAACTCTGTACCCCCCGGCATCAGGGAAGGACCGTGCAGAGCGCCTTCTTCGCCACCACTGACCCCCATCCCGACAAAACCGAGTTTAGTGGTCGATTCTAGGTCGCGGGTGCGTCTTTCCGTGTCCTCGTAGAGGGAGTTACCGCCATCGATAATCATATCTCCTTCTTCGAGAAGGGGTTTTAATTGTTCAATCACGGCATCCACCGGCGGGCCAGCTTTTACCATGACCAGAATTTTGCGGGGACGCTCTAAAATTTGGACGAATTCTTCTAAACTATAGGCCGCCTTGACATCTTTGCCGACGGCGCGAGTTTCCATAAATTCTTTAGTTTTGCTGGCGGTGCGATTGTAAACAGCGATGGGAAAACCCCGACTCTCCACATTGAGAGCGAGATTTTCTCCCATGACAGCTAGTCCGATAACACCGAAGGTACGTTTAGTCATAGAAATTCAGTCTCGGCTGATGCGTTCTTCCTCCCCTTTTAGCGCCTACTTTCCCTAAGATAGCTAAACTTTCCCTATTTCTTAAGCCTTGACTAATCAGGAGGCGGTCGGCAGGAGTCAGGAGTCAGGAGATAGGAGTCAGGAGTCAGGAGTCAGGAGATAGGAGATTATTTTTTTATTCTCCCAACTCCCTGCTCCCCATCTCCCCAATTCATAATTCATAATTCATAATTCATAATTCCTCAAAAAAATTAATGCTAATGTTAAATTAAATTAAGAAAATCCCCATTCTTCCTCGGCTTATATGCAGTTAACTTGGCTTGATAGTAATTCTTGGTTAATCGAAATCGGGGGAAAACGCCTGCTTCTCGACCCTTGGTTGGTAGGTTCCCTGACTTTTGGTAATTTAACTTGGCTATTTGAGGGCAAAAAAACCTCTAATCATGCCATTCCCGAAAATATCGATCTGATTCTTCTCTCCCAAGGTTTGGAAGATCACGCCCATCCTCCTACTTTACAGGTACTCGATCGTCAAATTCCCGTGGTGGCCTCTCCCAATGCCGAAAAAGTGGTTCGAGCGCTCAATTATACCCATCGCATTTCTTTAACCCACGGATCTAGTTATATCTTTGACAATGCGATCGAAATTACTGCTGTCCCCGGTTCTCCAGTCGGGCCGACTCTGGTGGAAAATGGTTATGTTATCAAGGAATTAGCGACAAATCAGAGTATCTACTACGAACCCCACGGTTATCATTCTCCTAGCCTCGATTCTCTGGGTAAAATTGATGTGATTATCACTCCTTTGATTGACCTAAAAATACCTTTCCTCGGACCGGTAATCAAAGGACAAGAAAGCGCCTTAGCAGTCTGTCAACGCTTGCAGCCCGAATATATTATTTCTACGGCTGCCGGTGGGGATATCGAGTTTAAAGGTTTATTGATGGCGGTGTTAAGTGCCGAGGGTAGTCCCGAATCTTTTCAAGAATTATTAACATCCCATGCCTTGCCGACAAAGGTAATTGATCCTCGTCCTTGGCAACCTTTTACAGTGGAATTAGGCGAGTGCGTTTCTGGTTTGAGCTAATCTGAGTTAAGGGAAGAATAGAAAAAAGTCAAAACTTTCTTCCCGATTTTTATCTAAAAAAGTAGAATTTTTGTTATATCTTTGCTGGCTACAGATAACATTAATTGTTTTAAAAAACTGGCTCTCTTGCATATTGGATGTAAAATAGGGAGCATCCCCATTGTACTATGAGTAAGAATACTTGGTGCTTGCTGAATAACTGCGGTGGTAGATGGTAAAACTTCCAGTTTACACAGCCCGAAATCTTTGGGATTTTTAGTCCAGAAAACTATATAATTAAAAGTGGCTCTTCTCTGCTAAATTGTCTATGAATCAGTTGCCCTTATTTTCTCAGTCAAAATCAGTGCGAGACTTTTATCAACCTGATGCCGAAATAATTCTTTATCAAGGAGATAGCAATAATTTTATCAAGACTATACCAGATAATTCTGTGAGCTTGATTATTACTTCTCCTCCCTACAATTTAGGAAAAGACTACGAAAAAAAAATCTCTTTGGATACTTATCTGGAAACCCAAACCAAAATTATGCGAGAATTCTCTAGAATCTTGCAAGATAATGGCAGTATTTGCTGGCAGGTGGGAAATTTCGTTCAAGAGGGAGAACTTTATCCTTTAGATATTTTTTATTATCAGCTATTTAAACAAATGGGTTTCTTTTTAAGAAATAGAATTGTCTGGCATTTTGGCCATGGATTACATACCTCTAAAAGATTTTCTGGCAGATATGAAACTATTTTATGGTTGACAAAAACCGATAAATATATCTTTAATCTTGATCCAGTGAGAATCCCCGCTAAATACCCTGGTAAGCGCCATTTTAAAGGTAAAAATATCGGTAAACCCTCTGGTAATCCTTTAGGGAAAAATCCCAGCGATGTTTGGGAGTTTTTAGCACAAGAATGGGATGAGTTACTATGGGATATTCCTAACGTTAAATCTAATCATCCAGAGAAAACTATTCATCCTTGTCAATATCCAATCGAATTAGTAGAAAGATGTGTTTTAGCCTTGACAAATGAGGGGGATTGGGTTTTTGATCCCTTTGCCGGGGTTGGAACTTCTCTGATTGCTAGTATTATGCACAATCGTCGAGTGATGGGGAGTGAAAAAGAAGCAGAATATGTGAAAATTGCCAGGGAAAGAATCGCCGCTTATTTGCAAGGAAATCTCAAAATTCGTCCTTTAGGAAAACCTATTCATCAGCCTACTGGCCAAGAAAAAGTCGCTCAAATTCCCGAAGAATGGCACAATAATATATAGGAATTAACACTGAATCTCCCCAGCAGATTACAGGTTTTTGCTCTCATATACTTGGGTTTTAATGCTTAGTGCCGTCTAACCCATCCTGCAATGATTGATAAGTTTTTTTGTCACCATTTTTAGAGAAAACTTTGCAGAATTGTGGCGGTTTCTTGACCAGTTTTTTCCCAACTAAAAAGCTCGGCGCGTTGACGACTGAGGGACTTTAATTTTAGGCGTAATTGTTCATCCATGGCGATTTGCTGCATTGCCTCTCTCATCTCATCGATACTATAGGGATTAATTAAAATTGCCGCATCTCCTGTGACTTCTGGGAGAGAGGAAAGATTAGAAGTAATGACAGGAGTTCCACAGGCGATTGCTTCTAGTACAGGTAATCCGAAACCTTCCCAAAGGGAGGGATAAACTAAAGCAGTTGCTTGGTTTAAAAGTTGCGGCAATTCTTCATAGGAAACATAGTTTAAAAATTGCACTCGTTGAGAGATTGATAATGCTTCTACCTGTTGCTGCAGAGCCGGGGTAAAACGGGGGTCAAATTGACCGACAATTAATAATTGATATTCGGGATCGATTTGGGAAAAAGCAGTAATTAAACGACCGAGATTTTTATGAGGATCATAACGACCAAGATAGAGAAAATAGGGACGAGTCGCCAGATTTAGAGGACGAAAATTATCAGAATCATAACCAGAAAGAATCACGGTTATTTTGTCAAGAGGTATGTTAACAAACTTATTAATATCGGCGGCAGTTGCTTGGGAAACAGCGATAATATGTGTGGCTTTTTTCAGGACTTGGGGTAAATAGTATTTATTATAAAAAGTTAGAGGGGAAAATTTTGGAAATCGCAGGGGAATTAAATCATGAACTGTGACAATATAGCGGCAATTTCCATAAATAGGTGCTTCGGGAATGGGGGTAAATAGCAGGGAAGACTTTAATTGTTGATAGGTTTGATAGAGTTGGGTTTCTGTCCAAATTAAGCGCTTAATATTGCCTTTGGTTCCCTGCTCTTGGGTGAGGTTTGCCGAGACAGGATAGGTGTTAAAATCTGGGTAACTATTAGAAGTGATTAGGGTAGGATTTAAGTTAGCTAACTGGGGAATGAGATTTTTAGTATAGGTAGTCAATCCAGTATATTTAGTACCGAGAAAAGCGAGATTGATTAATAATTGATGATTCCTATTCATAGATATTGGCTAGTTATTATAAAAGAGAAAGATAAGCTTTTATAGTAGCTTGTGCGGTTTTTTGCCAAGAGAATTTTGCCGCTTGTTTTTTTCCTTTAGTGATTAAGTCTTGACGGAGAGAGGTATCACTAATCACCTGATAGATTGCCGCAGCAATTTCTAGGGGATTATCGGGATTAATTAATATTGCCGAGTCTCCCGTGACTTCGGGTAAGGATGCAGTATTAGCAGTTACGACAGGACAACCTAAAGTCATCGCTTCTAAAACCGGTAATCCAAAACCTTCATAAAAGGAAGGATAAACAAAAACATCGGCTTTTTGATAATAATCTGCAACTAAGTCATCAGCAAGATAATCAAGATGTTGGATACTATCTCGAAAGGGAGACTGAGATATTTTATCGAAAATTGGTTGATACTTCCATCCTTTTTTGCCAATCAGAATCAGATTATGGTCTAATTTATACCTGTCCTTGAGATAGTTAAAAGCATCGATAAGATTAATAATATTTTTTCGTGGTTCTAGGGTACTAACAAAGAGTAAATAGGGTTTAGTGATAGTTAGAGATGAGGGTGGATTGGGGAGGGAAGAATAACGACTTGCGAGGGGAGTAACAAAAATTTTCTCTGGGTTCACATCTAAATATTCAATAATATCTCGTTTGGTACTTGCGGAGTTAGCAATAACTAAATCTGTCCATTGTAGAGATTTTTTAATGCGTTGGGTGTAGGTTTTGACAATCCCCGTGACAAACTCAGGATATTTCATAAAAGTAACATCATGAATAGTCATAACTTGACGACTCTGACGACAAGGATACACCACATGATCCAATCCGTGGAGAATATCGGGAGAATCAAGAAAGTTTTCTAGATAGGGAATTAGAGGATTAGGAAATCGGGTTAAAATATTGCTAAGACTGACGGGAATTGGTAAACACTTAACCTCTGGATAGGATTGCAGTTTTTCGGGTATAGAAAGATTACCCCGCAGCCAGTTTTTTACCGATGGTTGAAAACAGAGGGACAGGGAAAAGTTTTCTTGGTTTTGTAATTTAGCTAATTCGGCAATCAGGTGATAAGCATATAATCCAATTCCACTAGGATTTTGTCTTATCGGTGTACCATCAACTAAAATTTTAAGCATTTGTGGTTAGATGAGATTGACGGGATAGATATTTTTAAAATTACAGATTCAATTGTCAATTTTGCTCGCTTAGGACAAGATTAAAATCGGCAACAAACTCCACCCTAATAGTTAATCTTACCCTATAGCGCCCCTGAATAGCAGCCTTTTTGGGCTAGGTTACGGCGAATACTTAATTTATCGGGCAATTTTTTCAATTATTGTCCCCTCACCCACCCTATTACTATGATTGTCAACGGGTAATTATAAGCTATGAATCTCCTTGACGAGAAACGCTGTAATTAGTTATAATCATGGAAGAATAGCTTCCCCGCACTTGTGGTGAGCGGAGATTTTTCAAAAGTTATCTCAGGGATGGCTTAGTCCCCTACAGAATCACTAACATCGGGTAATGCCGAAAAATCTTGATTAACTAACTAATGTTTTCACCATGTTTAATCGTTTAGTATCTTTTAAATCCTTAGAAGTCCATGAAGGTGAGGTTAAATGTCTAACTTTTTCCCAAGATGGTAAATTTTTGGCTAGTGCTGGAGATGATGGTAATATTCTAATCTGGGAATGGAGAAAAAATCAGAAGTTTTATTTAAATAAAAAAATTGATCAAGTTTTTGAAGATGATATAAATAAAATGTTTGGAGATCTAGAGGAGGGGATTGGCAATATATTTGGAAATAAGGGTGGAATCGCTATACCTAAAATTAATGATATATTCTCAAAACCTCCTCAAGTAAAGGTTTCGGAGATTGATGATATATTTTCAAGACATAGACATAAAAGAATCAATTCTGTTGCTTTTAGTCCCTGTCAAGGATATTTGGTTAGTGGAGGAGATGATCAAACTGTAAGAATTTGGTCACTAGAAACTAAAAAATTAATCTCTACCTTAACGGGACACCAAGACAAAGTTACAGCAGTAGCTGTTCATCCCGATAAGGAAATTATTGCTAGTGCTAGTGAAGATAAAACGGTGAAAATATGGTCAGCAAAAACTGGAGAAATTCACGCCACATTACAAGGTCATAGCGATAAAGTCCTAACAGTTAAATTTAGTCAAAATGGTCAACTTTTAGCCAGTGGTGGCGGCGAAAATGACAAAACGGTAATTATTTGGAATCTGGGAGAAAAGAGCAGTATTACCTTAAAAGGTCATTCCGATTGGTTTGGAGGTATTTTATCGGTAGATTTCGGCAGTAATAACAAATTTTTAGCCAGTGGCAGCAAAGACAAAACTATTAAAATCTGGGATATTAAAAGAGGTACAGAGGTAAAAACTCTCAGCGAACATAGTGATCATATCAATTCAGTTAGTGTTAGTCCTAATAATCAACTATTAGCCAGTGGTGGTGATGATAAAAGCTTAAAATTATGGGATTTAAAAGCAGGAAAAGCGATTATTTCTATTCCCCATCCCCAGAAAATCTATTCGGTTTGTTTTAGTCCCGACGGTAATTATATCGCCACGGCCTGCCAAGACAAAATCGTGAGAGTTTATGGCACTTCCGAACTACAATCTTTAGCAAGTTAAGCAATCTTTGAGCGCACCAGATACTTATCGGTGTCTAATTATCTACTAGAGATCGCTGCTGGTCTGTTCCTCTCGGAAGTAAAGTTGATATAATTGACAGCTAGGCTGGGCTAGGTCGCCTTTTAACTGAATTAAACCCATACTTTCCAGTTTATAGGCAGTAATCGGTTCTAATCGCGCTCCCTTATCGGACGAATTAACCACTTCCCCCATCGCTGTTAATAATTCCGGCTGTTTTTGCAGATTATCCCAGTGATGACGCAGGTGTGCCGCATAAATTCCCCCTTGGGTAGCAGCATTAGGGAGAATATTTTTTTCCCCACGCACCCGCGCTTCCAGGGCCAAACGGCTAAGATAGGGATGACCAGCGACTAGAGCAATTAAATCGCCAAGAAAACGCTGATTATCGTCATTTTTAGGCAATCCGTAGCTAATAGCCAAGTTTTCCAGTTGTTCGAGGCTAAAACCGGGTAATTTAATCGCGCGACCGACATTAAAGGGAGATTGATTAGCGTCCAATTGAATATAGATTTCCGTGGAATTAGCAATCGCTAACCGCAAATTCTGCCAGATTTCTAAATTATTAGCTTCTTCGTGCCAACAGCGCAAAAGCGGCAGAAAATCCCTAGCGATGTCGGGATACTCGAAAATTCTGTCTAAATTATCTAGGGCCAAAAAGAGCGGCCCGTTAATCTGTTCCAAAAGATAGGACTGAAAATAGGTTTGACAACTGATTAAACTGCCAAATAGTTCCTCATCCCAATATTCATCTAATTGCGGCTTTAAACCCAATTCTCGGCTGACATTTGCCGAAAACCAGCGACAAAATCGGTCTAAACTGGCAAACATCGCCTTTTCTGCCACTTGACAATTAATATAAACTGTGCTGTGTCCCCAACTATCTGCCTGAGCGAGCAGATGTTTAAGGAGAGAAGTTTTACCAGTCTTTTCGGGGGATTTAATGCGAATGAGTGACCCCGGACGATTAATTTCTTGATAACAGTCGCTTTCGACGGGAGGGCGGCTAATATAACTATCTATAACTGATTTTTCTGCTAGTATCGGGACGGGTTGATTTCTCCATTCAGGATATTTGATATCTTTGAACCATTCCCGGAGGATTTGGAACTTACCCGGCCCTTTACTGCCTAATTCTAGTTCGGGACAGCCATTATCTTTATCTGCCGAGAAATAGCTATAGATTTTAGTCATTTGTTTTTTATAGGTTTCATGGCTGGCGGCCTCGGCCATTTCCCAAATTTCCTCATCCGGTTTGCGCCAATTTTCATAGGCAAAACGAACCAAAAAAATCTCCTTTAATTTGCCTTGAACACCGTATTCTCTAGCTATATGTTTGAGAAACTCGTCCCATCCCTGTGGTTTCATCCCGTTCTACTTTATTCTACTTATATTCCCTTTTTTTCCATGTTAACCCCTTTTTCCCTCTTGGCAATGGGACTGACATCCGAGAGGAAAAACCCTATGGTAAAAATAGGTCAATTACCTGATGGTGTCTAAGGGAGTAAAAGCCATGAAAATCTCGTTAACCTTGTTTGTCGTGGTCTCCTTGCTGTTAGGTTCAATTCCTCACACTTTAGCGGTTAATAGTCAAGATAACCATTTTGACCATTCCTCTTGGCCGCTAAGTTTACAAAACCGTGACTGTAAGGGTGATAAGGACGATAATTGCAATTAGTCCTGATTATCTCGGTTAAGGTTGTTAATCTATATCCCCCACCGATGAAAAAATCGTGGTCGGGATTTTTTTTATCGAAAATTTTGGTTTTAAAATCCCGACTTTTAAGGATGGCTTTGTCATTTTATTTTTTCATGTTTCTGAACGATGGAATTGTTATTTGTCGTCGATACCATAGACGGGAAGAGTTGCTTACAGATATAGCCAAGGCATAGTTTGGCGAGTCAAGACACGAATTGCGTATTTCAACTGTTCGGAACGACTATTATAGTCTTTTCCCCCAAAATGTCCCGCAATACCAGAAAATTTCGGTTCAACGGGAAACCTTTTACAAACATTAGCCGATTGTGATGCTAAATTAATAGCTTGATAATATTGATGTTCACTGTAAAAACACCCCTGCTGATGATTTTTGTGCATCGGCTGCAGGTAGCTTTCATAAAAGCATTTGCTAAAGACAAGAAAACGAGTATCCGCATAGGAAGGATTATTTTGTTTGTTCTGTAATTGTTGCCAAATCGGCCATTTAAAATCACATAAACACTCAAAGGGACTTTTAACCCTCTCTAAAATATCGGTCATATTGAGAAGGTAAATTCTCCCAGTTATCTTGGCAATATAAGAAGACTCTTTGACCAGTGCTGATTTTAAAATTCCCTGCTCTATTAATAGGGTTTCGCCGTAACCTTTGCCAAAATTACGAGGAAAATCATTGGCATCTAGTGAAATAAATTCAATTTGTTTGTTATGGGGATTTTCTTGAGTCGTTTCCTGCAATCGATCAAGAGGCCAACCAGAATTTTCCACAAATAGTATTTTTTTGATACGAGGATGAAAATTAATATAATACTTCAGGGAATTATAGTAATCTTCCTGTCTTTGATCGGGAACATTTGGATAGGCTTTCGGCATACCTTTAATATTAATTGTTGCTGTTAAAAGTAAAACTAATTCCTGCTCTATATTTAACCAACCAGCTTGAAAACTTGTTCGTGATCCATTCATAAGCTATTGTCTGTATTGATTGTCTAATTATTGAACCATTTGTTCAGAGTGTGCTGCCATTATCTAGAAAATGAGGATTGATTGAGCGACTATAGATAATGCAAACCGTAGTTAGCTTATCATCGTAACTAACCGACCAGAATAATTTCTAGATTCAAGACCAATTATCTCAAGAAGTCGCCTGTAATTCCTCTAAACGTGCTAAAACTTCGGCGCTGTGAATGGCAGGATTTACCCCTAAATAAATCTCTTTTAAAATCCCCTGCGGATCGATAAGATAGGTATGACGCAGGGAAACATAACCCATCCAAGAACCATAGGCTTTACTAACATCTCCGGTAGTATCTGCCAGTAAGGGAAATTTTAACCCCTCCGAGTCACAAAATTCCGCATGAGAATCGACATCATCGGCACTTACCCCTAAAACTTGCGTATTTTTAGCCATATATTTCGGCAAATCCTGCTGAAAACGCCGCGCTTCTAGGGTACAGCCGGGGGTAAAATCCTTGGGATAAAAATACAAAACCACCCATTTACCCCGATAGTCCGATAGGGAAATATTCCCTTCTCCCGTGTTAGTCGGTAGGGTAAAATCGGGTGACGGTTGATTTAAAGGGGGTTGGGGGCCACCCAAAGCGTTAGCATCGGGAATAAGGGCAAAAAATGCCAGAATTACTGCAATTAAAAAACTCAACAGTTGACGACGAGACATAATCAGTTATCAGTTATCAGTTATCAGTTTCTTGGTGTGATAAGTTTAACCTAATACGGGAGCGATCGATCTTTGTGTCCTTTCCCTCGTTCCTGTCACACTGGGAAAATCAACTGTCACTCTAGCTTAATATTCTTTACATAACTTGACAAGGAAAGGGCGAGGTAAAGGGGGAAAATAGATCGAGCTTGTCTTCATCTGCCTAACGATCATGTCTATTGTCACCCTTAACCCCCTTCAATCCCATCAAGATTTAGTCATCGATCCAGCCAAAATCACGGGATTACGGGGAAAAATCACCATCCCAGGCGATAAATCTATATCCCATCGCTCCCTGATGTTAGGAGCGATCGCCGAAGGAGAAACCGTTATTCATGGGTTATTATTGGGCGAAGATCCCTGCAGTACCGCTAGTTGTTTTCGTGCCATGGGTGTGGAAATTTCCCAACTCAACAGCGAGAAAGTGATCGTTAAAGGTAGGGGTTTAGGCAATCTCGAGGAACCCTTAGAAATCCTCGACGCGGGCAATTCCGGCACGACGATCCGCTTAATGTTAGGATTATTGGCCGGTCATCGGGACCGTTTTTTTGTCGTTACCGGTGATGCTTCCCTGCGATCGCGTCCCATGTCCAGGGTGGTGAAACCCCTAAAAGAAATGGGGGCGCAAATTTGGGGCAGAAAAGCCAATTCTTTGGCTCCTTTAGCCGTTTCTGGGCAATCTCTGCAACCGATCCACTACTATTCTCCCGTTGCTTCTGCACAGGTGAAATCCTGTCTTCTCCTCGCAGGACTGTTAACGGAGGGGAAAACCACGATCACGGAACCCGCTTTATCTCGCGATCACAGTGAACGGATGCTGCGCGCTTTTGGGGCAAATATTGAGGTGGATGGGGAGACTAATAGCGTCACGGTGACGGGTTATCCCACTTTAACTGGACAAACGGTGATTGTACCGGGGGATATCAGTTCGGCGGCCTTTTGGTTGGTAGCGGGAGCAATTGTGCCTAATTCCGAGTTATTAATCGAAAATGTGGGAATAAACCCGACTAGAACCGGAGTTTTACAGGTTTTACAGGCAATGGGAGCAGATATCACCCTCGAAAATCAACGGGTGGTGACGGGGGAACCGGTGGCGGATCTGCGGGTGAAATCCAGTCCACTACAGGCAACCACGATCGCTGGTGAGATTATACCCCGTCTGATCGATGAAATTCCGATTTTGGCAGTAGCGGCGGTTTTTGCCCAAGGAACGACAATTATCAAGGATGCCGAGGAACTACGGGTGAAGGAAAGCGATCGCCTGACGGTGATGGCCACCCAACTCGATCGCCTAGGGGCAAAAGTAAGGGAATTACCCGATGGTTTAGAGATTACCGGCGGTACGGGCCTATTCGGCACGGAAGTGGACAGTTTTACCGATCATCGCATTGCCATGAGTCTAGCGATCGCTGCCCTCAATTGCCGTCAACCCACCACTATCCATCGCGCTGAAGCGGCTGGCATTTCCTACCCCGATTTCTTTAGCACCTTACAGCAAATTTGTCAAGAGTAGAAATATTAAGTTTTTCTGCGAGTGGGCGAGGAGTCACTGGTACAATTGCAGGATAAATCACAGAGTAGTGGGCCACCTGTGTGATAATCGAGTTCATCGATCGAAATAGCGGAAAATAGAAGCGTCCCTAACTCGCATTTCCCTGAAAAATATCTCCCTATCTACCCCACTCCCGTCTTCTATTCCCCACCGATAATGGAAATCATCGCCCAATTAGAGAAAGTTTCCTATATTTATCCCGAATCCTCCAATCTAGTGCTTAAAAATATCTCTTTAGCAATTCATCGAGGCGAATTTTTAGGTATTATCGGGCCCACAGGTGCAGGAAAAACTACTCTCTGTTTAACTCTTAACGGTATTGTCCCCCAATTTTACGGAGGGCGTTTTTTTGGTTATGCAACAGTAGCCGGTTTAGATACTTTAACCCATCCCGTTAGCACCTTGGCCCGCTATGTGGGGGCAGTATTTGAAGATCCCGAAACGCAACTTTTAGCCACTTCGATAGAAAATGAAATCGCTTTTACCCTAGAAAATTTACGGCTACCGCGAGAGGAAATTAAAGCGCGTATTCCCAAAGTTTTAGCGGCAGTCCGGTTAGAGGGAATGGAAAAAAAATCGCCGGGGGAATTATCAGGAGGACAAAAACAACGATTAGCGATCGCCGCCGCTCTCGCAGTTCAGCCCGCTTTGTTAATTCTCGATGAACCCACCTCCCAACTGGATCCGGTGGGATCCCAGGAAGTTTTCGCCACCATTAAGGAATTAAATCGCCATCTCGGTGTCACCATTGTGATGGTCTCCCACGCAGCCGAGGAAATGGCCGAATATGCCGATCGCCTGGTACTATTAAGGGAGGGTGCGATCGAAGCCATGGGAACCCCAGCAGAGATCTACTCCCAAGTACAACGTTTACAGGAAAATGCCCTGCGTCCTCCGCAAGTGGCCACTACTTTTGCTTTGATCGAGCAGAAAATCGGGGCGGTCGAGTCCATTCCTGTCACCCTCGACCGCGGTTTTGCCCGTTTAAACGAGCTTAAATCCTTTTACCATCAAATAACACCAAACTCTCCCTTATCATCGGTTTCTGACCCCTTAAACCCCCTACTGAGGGTAAAAAATCTCTGCCATACCTATCCCGATGGTACTACCGCCTTGCGGGATGTGTCCCTCGATATTGCCGAAGGGGAATATCTGCTGATTATCGGTCAAAATGGCGCGGGAAAAAGCACTTTAGTCAAGCATTTTCTCAATCTTCTCTCGGCGACCACTGGTCAAGTTATGATTGATGGACGTTCGATCACTAGCTTTTCTGTTAGTGATTTAGCTCGTTCGATCGGTTATGTAGCCCAAAATCCCGATAATCAGATTTTTAACACCACTGTGGAGAAAGAAGTATCATTTGCCCTGACTAATCTTGGTTATTCTCCAGAAATCATTATCCAACGCACGGAAGCAAGTCTAGAAGCCATGGGATTGCTAGAATATCGCTCCTATCATCCTCTCTCCTTACCGAAAGGCGATCGAGCGCGGGTAGTGATTGCGGCAATTTTAGCCATGGAACCGCGTATAGTTGTGTTTGATGAACCCACCACCGGCCAAGATTACCAAGGAGCTAAGGCAATTTTAGAGGTGAGTCGTCAATTACACCAGATGGGCAAAACGGTGATTGTGATCACCCATCACCTCTATTTAATGCCAGAATACGCCGAAAGAGTAATTATCATGGGTCAAGGAACTATCCTTTTAGATGCCCCAATCCGGCAAGCTTATCATCAAACCGATCTCTTAGCCAAAACCTATCTAACTCCACCCCAAGCAGTTTTATTAGCACAAAAATTAGGACAACTTTCCGGTTATCCTAATTTCCTTTTAACTCCCCAAGAAATTGCCGATTGTTTTCAGAGGATTTAGCCTTGAGGCTATTTAACTGTTTCTAAAATCAACTTTGATCGCTTAACATTATCGGGTACAGGAATCGGATAATCGCCATTAAAACAGGCAGTACAGAAGGTTTTCGGATCTTCTTTCGTTGCTGTTAACATCCCATCGTGACTGAGATAAGCTAAACTATCCACCCCGATTTGTGCCTGAATTTGCGCCACCGATTTAGTTGCCGCAATTAATTGCTCTTGGTTGTCCGTATCAATACCATAAAAACAAGGATGAGTCACCGGAGGAGAAGATATTCTCATGTGAACTTCTCTTGCTCCGGCATCGCGTAAAGCTTTAACTAATTTCCGGCTAGTGGTTCCCCGCACGATCGAATCATCAACAATAATAACTCTTTTTCCCTGTAAAACATCCTTTAAAGGATTCAATTTCATCTTAATCCCCGACTCTCTCATGTGTTGGGTTGGTTGAATAAAAGTCCGTCCCACATAACGATTTTTAATCAATCCTTCCGCGTAGGGAATATCAGAAATGCGCGAAAATCCGATCGCCGCTGGAATACCCGAATCGGGAACTCCCATCACCATATCTGCTTCTACCGGCGACTCTTTGGCTAATTGTTCCCCCAAACGTACCCGATAAGTATATAAAGATTCCTCGTGAACAATGCTATCGGGACGGGCAAAATAAATCATCTCGAAAACGCATAATTTTTTCTCCGGTTTCATGGCCCAATCCACCGAAGATAAGCCATCTTCACTAATCCAAACTAATTCCCCCGGCTGCACATCCCGCAGATAATCGGCCCCAATAATATCTAATCCGCAGGTTTCCGAAGCTAAAACATAACGAGGGGGATTGCCTTCTTCTTGCAAAACCCCAATTACTAAGGGTCTGACACCATTGGGATCCCGCGCCCCGATAATTCCCGTCGGTGTGCCGATAACAAGGCTATAAGCCCCGCTACAATAGCTAAAGGCATCGATCGCCGCTTGTATCCAATCCTTGCCACTATCCACTTCCTGGCCGATAGCGACGGCGATCATTTCCGAGTCGGTGGTGGTGACGAGATCGCAACCGCGCTTTTCTAATACATTTCTTAACTCAAAAGTATTGACTAAATTGCCGTTATGTGCTAGGGAAAGTTTACCTAAACGGCTTTCGATCACAGCAGGTTGGGCATTGGCCCGACGGCTAGAACCGGTGGTAGAGTAACGAGTATGACCGACGGCGTGAGTACCGGGCAAGGTTTTAAGGACAGTTTCGCTAAAAACTTGGGAAACTAAGCCCATTTCTTTGTAACAATGCACCGTTTCCCCATCGTAGGTGGCAATACCTGCCGATTCCTGTCCTCGGTGTTGCAGGGCATAGAGTCCGAAGTAGGTCAGTTTTGCTACTTCTTCCTCGGGGGCATAGAGTCCAAAAACTCCACAGGCTTCTTCAGGCTTATCGACACTGGCAAAAGATACAGATGAGTCGGGATGGCTAGACATGGGAGGGTTGGGGCTGCAGAATACTTTGGTAACAAAATCTTAACCGATCTTAATCTTCTTTTAACGATTTATTTATGAGCTATCAGCCTTTATTTACCGATATAATCGGCCATCTTATCTAGCTGACGGCCTCAAGATTACAGTCTTCTTTCGATCGCTTTTGACCAAACTTGCTGTATAGTTTCTAGACTAACATCGATCGCTGGTTGTTTATCCCGGTCAAAAATCCGAAGATTATCGCTTTTTTCGCTAACTTTGCCGGTTATTTGCCAATAGTCTCCTAATTGTGTCTTTAGGTATTCTTCCCAATCTTGCCGATTTTCGGAGGAAACGGAGACAATAATGCAACTAGCTAATTCCCCGAATAACACCGCGTCAAAACGGCCTTGATGCTGCCAAGAAAGGTCAATTTCCGCCCCTAATTGGCCACTAATAGAGCATTCTGCCAGAGCAGTGGCTAAACCTCCCTCCGCGCAATCGTGGGCAGATTTCACCCAACCGGCGCGAATTCCCCGACGACAGGCCGCCTGTACCTTTCTTTCTAATTCAAAATCAATTACCGGCGGTTTTCCCGTCACCAAACCGTGAATAACGGCTAAATATTCGGAAGCGCCGATAGTTGGCAAGGAGAAACCCAAAAGATAGATTAAATCCCCCGCTTTTTGCCAACCTTGGCCGCAAATTTGCTCGATATCTGGCACTAATCCCACCATCCCAATCACGGGAGTGGGATAAATAGACTGGGGGCTGCCAGCTGCATCAACTGTTTCGTTGTACAAAGAGACATTACCCCCAGTCACTGGTGTATTCATTTCCCGACAAGCTTCGGCAATACCCTGACAAGCAGTGGCTAATTGCCAATAACCGATTGAATTCTCTGGACTTCCGAAATTGAGATTATCCGTGACAGCAATGGGGTCAGCACCAACACAGCTAAGGTTTCTGGCCGCTTCCGCCACGGCCAACTTAGCTCCGTTATAGGGATCAAGATAAACATATCGCGGATTACAATCTGTAGTCGCCGCTACACCTCGCCGAGAATTTGCGGGATTAGCACCCAGAGGACGCACGCGAATCACGGCCGCATCGGCCCCCCCGGGGAGAATAACGGTGTTATTCTGGACTTGATGATCATATTGACGATAAACCCAGCGTTTTGATGCAATCGAGGGACTATCAAGCAGTTTTAATAAAATCTCGTTATAGGATTCGGGAATAGGAATAGTAGCATCTTCCCATAATTGAGCTTTTTGGGCGTATTCTGGCGGTTCTGTTAGTAATTCCCGATGATAAATCGGAGTATTATCCGCTAGGGCCGTGGCAGGAATTTCGGCGGCAATTTCCCCTTTAAATAATATACGGACGATCGGTTCTGCAATTACCTGGCCGGCGACCACAGCCTGAAGTCCCCAACGATGAAAAATCTCGATTAATTCGCCTTCTCGTCCCGATGCTGCCACAAATAACATTCTTTCTTGGGATTCCGATAGCAGATATTCGTAGGGGACCATCCCAGTTTCCCGGACGGGGATTTTATCGAGGTCTAATTCAATTCCCACCCCTCCCTTGGCCGCCATCTCGGAGGTAGAACAGGTGATCCCCGCGGCCCCCATATCCTGGGCCGCCACCACCGCGCCGGTCTTAAATGCCTCTAAACAAGCTTCTATCAGGGATTTTTCCAGAAAAGGGTCGCCCACTTGCACCGCGGGCCGGTCATCCATAGATTTATCGGTTAATTCGGCACTGGCAAAACTCGCCCCTCCCATACCGTCGCGGCCGGTGGTAGAACCAACGTATAAAACTGGGTTTCCCAGGCCTTTTGCCCCAGATTTAACGATTTCCTCGGTTTCCATTAGCCCTAAAGCCATGGCATTAACGAGGGGATTGCCATTGTAGGCATTATCGAAGTATATCTCACCGCCCACCGTGGGAACGCCGACACTATTGCCATAATGACTTATTCCTTCCACAACTCCGGCAAAAATGCGACGATTGCGGGCATCTTGCAAGTTACCAAAACGGAGGGAGTTGAGGATAGCAATGGGCCGGGCCCCCATGGTAAAAATATCCCGCAGGATGCCTCCGACTCCGGTAGCGGCACCTTGGAACGGTTCCACCGCAGAAGGATGATTATGGGACTCGATTTTAAAGGCTAATCGCAATCCATCGCCTAAATCCACTACTCCGGCATTTTCCCCCGGTCCGACGAGAATTTTTTCGCCGGTGGTGGGGAATTGTTTGAGCAGCGGCCGGGAGTTTTTATAACAGCAGTGTTCCGACCACATCACGCCAAACATTCCTAATTCGGCTTTGTTGGGGTGTCTTCCCAGTCTTTTGACTATTTCTTCGTATTCTTCGGGTTTGATGCCTTCTGAGGCAATTTCTGCGGCAGTGAAGGGGGTAGTCATGGGACAATGCGATCGAGGGACAAGATTTATTGTATAACGTCTGATGAGATCGAGTTACACTGCTTAGTAAAGGACAAAAAAGTTAAAAGGGTTGCGCTAGTAAAGTTAAGCTAAAGACATAAGTAGGTAGGCGTTAAAAGTTGTCAGATCCCCCCCTTATCAAGGGGGGATTAAGGGGGGATCGAACCTAAAATTCATTTTTAACTTAATTATAACCAGCTACTTAAGCAAGTCAGAGAGTATTGGGATAAGTGGCAGCAGCAAGGATTATTTTTCTTTCAACTGCCCAAATATTCCTCTGAAATGAATCTTATTGAAATTGAATGGCATCAATTAAAAACTCATGAACTGGCAGGTCAAATTTTTCCCGATGAGTACGATTTAGCGCTCACTGTTAAACAAGGGATCGAAGCTCGCGCTCAAAAAGGAGGATACGAAACTCACTGTTTTAAGTTTAATTCTGCCTAGCTACTTAAGTCTTCAAAAATGTTTCCCGAACTAATAGTATATTCTGTCATAATCATTTATCTCCTTTTTGGTATTTATTGTTGCTCTTTTGCGATCTCCTGTGCTTTTTTCAGTCGTTCTTTTTCTCCTACAGGTGATTGCATCATTCAACCTTTATTTGATCTCAGAGAATAAAGCATCTAAATCTTGACGACCATTAACAATTCTTAAAATTTCCACCGTTTCATTAATTACTCGATAGAAAATAATATATCCATCTAAAGGTAAACCTCTCAAGGATGGTTTAATATGACTATAGCTGCGTCCTAACTTGGGAAATTGTACTAATTGTTGACACTTTTCGTAAAATTTTCTGAATAGTTTTTCACCTGCTTCAATATTTACTACTAAAAAATAATCGGCAATCTTGTTTAAATCTTGACTGGCTGAAGGCGCAATAATATAACGAGTCATAATTATTTTTGTTGCGCTTTTTTAAATTTTTCGAGTATATCATTTATGACTTTTTCTCCATCTAATCCCTCTCCATTATCTAATTCTGCTATGGCAACGTCAATTTTTTGACGAGTTTCTTCTACCCATTGTAAGTAATCTTCATCGAGGATTTCTAGTAAGTAAAAAGCGGTATCTATGACTTGTTCTGAATTATTAAATCTGCCACTTTTTAACTGTTTTTGGATAAATTGTTCTTGATTGGGTTTTAGTTGAATATTCATGATGACTTTTGTAAGGTTAAGGGTTAAGTCGAGTGTCCTGTTTTATTTTACTACAAGGATTAGCTAAAATAGGTTAGTTGAGGTGCGTTACATTAACATTAACGCATCTTACGAGATCGGCGATTGCGCTTAGATTAGGATTGATTTCGATACATGACCTGGATACTTAAACTAGAGTTTGCTAAGGCTTGGGGAGTTACTAAGATTTCTATCTTCTGACCTAATGCTACTAGAAAGTCAAACATCTGCTCAAGAGAAAATTTTTGCAATCTGCCATTTTTTAAGTTAGAAATTTTAGCCTCGTCAATCCCCAAAATTTGACTGACCTCCTGCTCGCTTAATTCTTGTTCAGTAATCAGATCGTAAATCACTGAAGCCAGCTTGACTTTAGCGAGTTTTTCTTCTGCATTAGCAAAGCCTAAGTCTTCAAAAATGTTTCCCGAACTAATAGTATATTCTGTCATAATCATTTATCTCCTTTTTGTTATTTATTATTGCTCTTTTGCGATCTCCTGTGCTTTTTTCAGGCGTTCTTTGATTAGATTAACATTTTGTTTTGGTGTTTTAATCCCTGATTTTGATTTTTTCTGAAAGGCATGGAGAATAAAAATAGCATTGCTTAGTTTGATGGCATAAACTGTTCTATAGGTATCGGTTTGATAATCGCTGACTATTTCAAAAACACCATTAAAGCCCTTTAAGGCTTTGATGTTAGGATGATTCTGATTGTTCTGAACACGATAAAGAATATAGCCAACTTCATCAATAACCTCTTCAGGAAATTCTAATAGCTCCTTTTTTGATGCTCCAATCCAGATAACAGTTTTCAGTTGTTTATCTACCATTTTTTTGAAAAAATGTGAAAAATACAAATAAGGAAATGAGCTTTGGGAGCATTCTTGTTAAAGATTAGGTCAGAGTAAGACAAGCAATTTTCTCCTTTTTTCCAGCCGATGTGATCGCCGAACTTTTTCCACACTTCACTATTATATTCTCTCGTGTCACGGAGACTCTCATAGATTTCTTTCTGGACGCTGAAGCCAAATTTGCCGTTACTGTAGTGCGGACAACATGAAGCGCTAAAGCGCAACTACGAACCTTAACTCAACCTACAGATTATCCTAAATCCCTTGAGTAACCCACAGAAAACCAGTTTCTCCGAGAAACCCGTTTTCTACTCATGCTATAGCAAAGAGCGGGATAGTTAGGACATAATAGAGAAAAAGAAATGAGGAGAAGCTTTCATGGCAGCACCCTATAGTGATGATTTAAGACAGAAAGCAGTGAGTGCCGTAGAGCGAGGGGAGAAAAAAAGCCATGT
>NZ_JADBTX010000062.1:0-9197 GCF_020245945.1 Microcystis sp. M015S2 | reverse complement strand
GTTTGAATTGTTCATCTGATAAGTTTTGATAATCCATAATTTTGCTAATAAACATAGCAAAATTATAGATGATTTCCTGACCTAAGATCACATTTTATTCTTTTTTCCACTTCAATCTAAGAATTGAGAAAAAAGCAAAACCTTATATTATACCATAAAAAAATTATGCAAGAGGTCTAATGATTATTTATCATTTACTCCCGACCAACTCAAAAAAACCCCGGCTGACTTTCCCGATCGCTGCCGTCTGTGAGACAATCGATCGAGTGTTATCCTAAACTCCGCCAATTTTCATGTCCGACGACGCTACTATTCGCACTGCTGTACAACGTCTCTACAATACCTATCCTTTCCCCCCCGAACCGCTCCTAGACGAACCTCCTCCGGGTTACAATTGGCGCTGGAATTGGATTGCTGCCTATAACTTTTGTTGTCATCGTAGGCCCGAACGAGAGGATATCCGCATTCTCGATGCAGGTTGTGGTACTGGTGCAGGAACCGAATATCTGCTCGCTCTCAACCCTTTTGCTCATGTAGTCGCTATAGATATCAGTGAAAAAGCCCTAGAAATTGCCAAAGAACGCTGTAATCGTTCGGGAGTCGCACTAAAACACCGAGGTTCTCTGGCTTTTCACCATTTACCCCTTGAATCGGCCACTAATCTCCCCGGAGAATTTGATTTAATTAACTGCGTCGGGGTGCTGCACCATCTCCCGGACCCGATTCAAGGGATTCAATCCCTCGCACAAAAACTGGCCCCCGGTGGTCTGCTGCATATTTTCGTCTATGCTCAATTGGGCCGCTGGGAAATCCAGTTAATGCAATCTGCGATCGCACTTTTGCAGGGAGACCGACGCGGGGATTATAAAGATGGGGTCGCTGTCGGCCGAGAGATTTTTGCCTCTCTACCAGAAAATAATCGCATTTTGAAACGGGAAAAAGAGCGTTGGTCAATGGAAAATCATCGCGATGAGTCCTTCGCTGATATGTACGTTCACCCCCGGGAAGTGGACTACAATATCGATACCCTCTTTCAACTGATTGATGCGTCAGGATTAGCCTTTATTGGCTTTTCTAACCCTTCCTACTGGCAATTAGACCGTTTATTGGGTAAATCCCCCGAATTGATGGCTAGAGCGCAAAATTTAGGGGAAAGGGAACGTTATCGCTTGACGGAATTATTAGACCCGGAAATCACCCACTATGAATTTTTCCTCGCTAAACCACCGATTTTGACTGCCGATTGGTCCGGGGATCAAGTCCTAGAGAATGCAGTGGCCGAAGTTCATCCCTGTCTTTACGGTTGGCCTAGTGCAAGTGTTCTAGACTACGATTATCGGCCGGTTAATCTCTCGGAGAGAGAATTTGCTTTTCTACAAGCTTGTGATGGTCGTTTAACCGTGGCAGCAATCGACGCTCAAGTTGCTTTGGGATTAACCGGTGTGCGTTCTTTACAACAGCGCCAACTACTGATTTTAAGTTAGAGAAAATTCTGGGATGTTAGAGATAGCTTCCCTTGGCAATGGGTAACTTTTAAACTAACTTGGCTAAATCTCACAAAAACTTCTTTTTTCTTAACAATTATCCCCCTCCTGTCCCCATAGTTTCAGCCCCAGAACTAACTGGGGCTGAATTATAATAGTTAAGAAAGTGGACAAGGCTGCTAAATTTCTGATCAGTCCGCTTTTTGCCCAGATCGGCAAACGGGAGAATTTAATCATTATCCCAAGATTCCGAGGCGATTAAGTCACCAATTTGATCCCTGAGAAGGTAGTCACACCGTTCTAGTTCACATTCAACACAAACCCACTCCCGGGGGGGAATGAACTGACAGAGAGTGTAGATCGGTTGGTGTCTGCTCACTACCCCCTGTTCTACCATCTGACGGACTTCGTCCTTAATCATCCTGATAGAGTAAGCGGTGGGAGCGGTGGAGAAAGTTATGGCACTCATGGGAGATTTCCTGCAAGATCTACAAAAGAAGTCTTATCACTAACTATAGTCTAACCTATAGAGGGACAAAAGAGATTTTTTGCTGTATCGACGATTACAATTTTTTATATATAGCGAAACCCTCTCCCCTTACCAGTTTAGGCTTAGGTTAAGAAAAGTTAAATTTATTGGCTAAAAGCTGTCGAGTCCCCTTATGCCAAATCAGTTATCAGTGATCAGTGATGACTGATCAGTTAAGCTGTTGACTATCTAATATTACTGGTTAAGACTGCACCGCAGTGCCGGAGTTGGCAGCAGGGAGAGGAAGTTCGAGCATTTGTACTGAAGTTTCCCCTACGCATTTTAAAATCAGTACAGCTTATCAGTGATCAGATTTGAGTTTTCAGTTCACTGTTCACTGTTTACTGTTTACTGGACGGCTACGCCGTGCCTTTGGCAACACTGAAAAAAGCTTCCCACTTAAACTAATAAATGGGGAATAAAAATAAAAGCCGCTACGAGTAAAGCGGCGATCGAGGCGATTAAAACGGCACCAGCGGCACAATCTTTCGCTATTTTGGCTAAATCATGGTAGGATTGCCCCACCGTCAGATCTACCACTGATTCTAGGGCAGTGTTGATTAATTCTAAGACCATCACCAAAGCGCAGGTAAGGGTGACAATCGCCATTTCCATGGCATCAACCCGCAAAAATAAGCCCCAACTAATCGCTACTAGGGTAATCAGGGTGTGAATGCGAAAATTTCTCTGACTAACAAAAGCATAACGAACTCCTGCCCAAGCGTAGCGAAAACTGACTAATAGATTCGAGGCGACTTGCCAAGCGTATTCTCTTTGACTGGGATTGTTGCCCTCACTCACCTGTCCCGATCGAGGGATAAAATTATTGTTGAGATAGGGATTAGATAGGCTGGCAGATTGGTTGGCTTTATGATAGTTTGTCTTCATATTCCTCAATAATGCTTGACAAAAACAACTAACTATGTATCGGCATTTCGACGGCTTTTAACAAAGTTTCCTGTAAAGATAGCATTTCTAACAGACTTGTTTCATCGGGATGGTCCCAACCCAAAAGATGTAAACAAGCGTGGGCAGTTAACCAGGCCAATTCTCGCGCCAAAGGATGATTTTGTGTTAAAGCCTGTTGTTGTGCTGTCTCGACAGAGATGATAATATCCCCCAAATATAAAGGTTCTGTCTCTAAAATGCCCTCATCGACTGGGAAATCCACTTCGAGAGCGGCAAAAGCGAGAACATCCGTCGGTTGATCTTTGTGGCGATACTGGGAATTATAGGTCCGAATTTCTCGATCGTCTGTTAAACGCAAACTTAGTTCATAACCGGCGGCAACGGGGAGATAATCCGATAGATAGCCTAACCATGTTTCTAACCAATATTGCCAAGTTTCCCCATCCACAGGACTATTTCCGGGATCAAAATAATTATCCTGTAGGCATAAATCCACCCCTAGGGGCAAAGTCTCACTCACCAGATTTCATCCTAGGGACGCGTCAGATAGGAAATACCGACAAAAAAGCCTAATAGGGCTGCTGTAGTCAAAAAAAAGTGTTTTAACGAGACGCCTTTTTTCTTGACCATATTCCGCATCGCCAGCTTAACGTAACTGGGTTGCGCTTCGGTGGCCGTTTCTACTGCGGGGTCAGTGGTGCTAACAGGTTCAGTCATCAGTAATTCCCCAGACAAGGATTGATCGCTATAAGTGTAACAGATTATTAAAGAAGTGCAAAAAAAATTCAAGTCCAGGGAAAAATTGTTACCCTTCCGGGATAGTCAAAACCGCTCAACTCCCCCACACCCCACACCCCACACCCCACACCCCACACCCTACACCCTACACCCCACACCCCAGCAGTCTAACCATGTCTTCCCACGATCCCGAAAGCATCCAGACTATTTTTCAAAAAATTTGGGGCTATGATAGCTTTCGCTTTCCCCAACAGCAGATTATCGAGACAATTTTAGCGGCAAAGGATGCCCTGATTGTCATGCCCACGGGATTCGGTAAATCTATCTGTTTTCAATTGCCCGCTTTATTAAAAACCGGCTTAACCCTAGTGATTTCTCCCCTAGTGGCCCTGATGGAAAATCAGGTGGAGGAATTATTAGCCAAAAAATTACCCGTCGCCCTGATTCATCACGAAATCCCCCGACAACAGAGAAAGAAAACCTTAGCAGCGATCGCAGACCAAACCCTGCGACTTCTCTATCTTTCCCCAGAAACCCTCTTAAGTCCGCCCCTCTGGTCAAAATTAACCCTTCCCCACGTTAAAATTAACGCTCTCATCCTCGACGAGGCCCATTGTTTAACCCAGTGGGGCGACAATTTTCGTCCTGCCTACCGTCGTCTCGGGGCTGTCCGTCCCGCTCTGCTGCAATCAAAACCGGCCGGCAGCCAAATAGCGATCGCTGCTTTTACCGCCACCGCTAACCCCGCCACCCGTGAGACTCTCACCCGCATTTTACAACTAGAAAAACCACAGCTTTTCTTAATAAATCCTTACCGTCAAAACCTTGACTTAAGCACGAAAATATGTATTAGCCCCGGTTGTCGTCGTCATCAACTATTAAACTTCCTCACCGGTCAACCTCGACAATCCGGCCTGATCTATACTCGTTCCCGTCGCCATAGTGAAAATTTAGCGGCATGGTTGCAATCTCTCCATTATCGCACCAGTGCCTACCATGCCGGTTTATCGCCCTTTCAGCGTCGGGAAATAGAACAAAATTGGCTGCGGGGGGATTTAACTTTTGTTGTCTGTACCTCAGCTTTTGGCATGGGTATCAATAAACCCGATGTGCGTTGGGTTGTCCACTACCAACCCCCAGCTTTACTATCGGAATACCTACAGGAAATCGGCCGCGGTGGTCGCGATGGCGGCAAAATGCAGGCTCTCACCTTAATTAGTGAACCGACGGGATGGTTAGATAATAGCGATAAAAACCAGCAAAAATTCTTTAACTACCAACAGGAGCGTCAATACCGACAAGCTTGGCAAATTTTAGCCCAAATTCCCCTAGAGGGCAAAGTAGAGGCGATTAGTGCCGAATTTCCCGATGGTGCGCTTATTCTCTCCCTTTTACACAGTCTCGATCGCCTAGAATGGCTCGATCCTTTTCATTATCGGCTTATTTATCGCCATAATTCCGCCAAGATGACTTTTAAACCCAAAAATGAGATATTTCCCTATCTCTATACCCGTCGCTGTCGTTGGCACTTTCTCTTAAATGCCTTTGGGTTTCAGGAAAATGCCGATAATTTTCGCTGTGGTCATTGCGATAATTGTCGTCGCGGCTGATACCATTTAGTGAACAATCGACTATAACAAATCACTGCACCCGAAATAATAGTGAAATTTTGTGACCAAGTGCAGCCAGATACGAGAATCTTTGCCATAATTCTGGAAAGCTTCTGTGATAAGTCTCCTTAAAGGAGATTGTTTGCAGTAAGCTAATCTGGCTAACACGCTTTTGGGCGTGATATAGGGAAAAGTTCGGGTGATTGCGCCTAAATGGAGTGATATGCCGAAAGTTGAACCATATCGTTACTCTGGAGAGTGTTATACGGAAAGTTTCTGTATATCGTTACTCTGGAGAGTGTTATACGGAAAGTTGACCTATAATATGTAGTTAGACCTCAATAAACTTAAGTTTAGTGATCCATGGATAGCCCTTCTGAAAACATACATGAAGAAACAGAAAGTTTCCCTAAAATTGATAGTAGTAAGGTAGAGAGTAAAAATGTTTCGCCTTTTTTTACGACGCTACCAGAAGAGCCAGAAATTTTAGAGAATCGCATTGACTATGAGGCAGTTAATCTCTATAGGAAATACGTTAATAAGCTTAGGACAATTAGACAAGGACATCTGCCACGTCTAATTCTTATGTTAGCGTTTTTCTTTATTTTATGTTTAATTGGAGCCTCTTCTTATCTCTCTCTTCATGGGAGAGAAATTGTGATGGATTTAATGCGTTTTTGGGGGTTTCCGACTAAGGAAGAAAACCCTGTGACAGTAGAAGTTTTTATAGTTTTTATAGTTATAGGAGTATTACTTTCATACATTTTTGTAATTATCGGTTTCATAATCGATAATTTTTTATTTGGTTCAACTTTGAGGCGTTCTAATACTCGTCTTAAAAAACTAGAACTAGCGGTTGAAAAAAATAGGGAAGAACTTGAGCGAAAAAAACTTCTTGATCCACAGGTTAGACTAGAGAATCTCTATCAAGATTATAGAAAGATTGCTGAAGCTAGCGGACGAGTTTTTTTCGAGTCCACTAAGCGCTATGAGGTTGCGCAAAAATGGAGAAGAGATATTGGGAGTCATCTCGAACATTTGCGACAAAATCCTGCTGTCGAGACTGAATTATTGAATGAAGTTCAATATCTATTAGGTTCTTTCAAGGAGATAATTGATAGAGAAAAAAGAGAGCAAATTATGCAAAAGCTTTGGCAGATTTTTAATATTATTGTTATTATTGTTTATATCGCTGGTTTGACTGTAATTATGTCATCTGCTTCGACTCAAGCTGAATCCAATAATAACGCTGTTTCTGTTCCATACATCTCTGTACCAGTTTGGGCTTTGATATGGGGAGCATTAGGCAGTCTTTCAGCTATTCTATACAAGTTCTATATAGTTAAAAGACGTGTTAAATTTTCAATAGAATTTCAGTGGCTCATTGCAAGGCCCATTATTGGAATTTTGATGAGTGCAGTTGCTTACCTTGCTGTAACATCTGGTCTGATACTATTGGGCTCTGAAAGTTCGAGTCCATCGGCTAAAGAACTAGGTGTAAGTGACAATGCTACTCGATTTACAGCTATAGTTTGCTTCTTGGCTGGATTCAGTGACCGCGTTTATCTCGGAATAATTAACTTACTCGTATCAAAAACTTTAAGCTTAGAGAAAGATAGTAAATCTCCTACTGAAAATTTTTCAGTAGGAGATGAGTCGGTAGATTTTTATGACAGAGTACTTTTGGAGAATTCAAGCCAACAGCAGTCTTCAATCAATGAGCATGACCAAGAAGGATGAGGCGGATTTTGGCTCCTCTAGGTTTTGTGTGAGCATGGTATAATAGCAACACAGTGCGATCGCCGATCTTGTAGGGTGCGTTCCCTAATGTGGCTCCTACTGCTCCACTGATCGATTTTTGGGGAACGCACCATGCACATTTATTGAAACTGTGATACCAAATCCTGTTATAATAAAACGAGATATAGGGTGCGTCCCACGCAGCCTTGACCTTTTTGAAAACACTTTCAATGATGTAGCTATGGACTGGGAAACTCGAATTACACTAAATCCCGATATTTTGGTGGGAAAACCTATCATTAAAGGAACAAGGATTGCGGTTGAATTTATCATCGATCTTCTCGCCCAAGGTTGGAGTATTGATGAAATTCTGCGAAACTACCCAGGTATTACAGTAGAAGATATTCAAGCTTGTCTTAGCTATGCTAGTGTAATGCTCAAATCTGAGAAAGTCTATGCTATTCCTGCTTAACTGATGCGTTTTCTAGCGAACGAAAATTTCCCCCTTGATGCGGTTGAAGCCCTAGGACAAAATGGCCATGATGTCCTGTGGATTAGGGTGGAATCCCCCGGAATCTCGGACCGTGAAGTTTTAAGTCGCGCCCAAGCAGAAAATCGTATTCTCTTGACATTTGATAAAGATTTTGGAGAACTCGCCTTTCGTTCAAGGTTGCCGGCCAGTGTTGGTATTATTTTGTTTAGAATAAGAGTACCTTCTGGCTCTGTAGTCGCTGAGAAAGTTGTCAAGGTTATCTCATTGCGGGATGACTGGTATGGACACTTTACAGTTATTGAAGAAGACAAAATTAGAATGAGAGACTTAACGGTGCGATCACCGTAGGGTGCGTTCCCTAATGTGGCTCCTACTGCTCCACCGATCGATTTTTGGGGAACGCACCATGCACATTGATTGCAGCTGTATTCCTTGATGGGAGAGGTAGATTTAGGAAGATGCTATGATCCAAATTAGATAGCAACACCAGATGTTTAATATGTCCCTTATCGAACTCCTGCCAACTGTCAGTCAACTAACGCATCAAGACAAGCTCAGGCTTATTCACTATCTTTTGCTTGCAGTAGCCAAAGAGGAAGGATGTAGCCTAGACACTGCAAGTAATGAGCATAATGAAAATATGCTGATCAAGCAACTAGCGGTTACTAACGCGGTTGTCTGGTCGCCTCAAGCAGATCATCAAGCTGTTCACGCTTTGTCTGAGCTTTTGGTGTCGGCAAAGGGAGTATCAAATGCTTGACGGTCATCGCTTTTCTTTTACAGAACGGACTGACAGTTCTGGTCGGTCTAGCATCTTGCCATACTTGCCGCTAACCTTAACTGATGGACAACAGTCAATAGAGGTTATGGCTTTATTGGATACGGGTGCTAGTGTTAATGTCTTACCCTACGAAATCGGATTACAGTTAGAGGCGGTCTGGGAAAATCAAACTGTTCAAATTCCCTTAAGTGGAAACCTTGTCCATAGTGAGTCACGAGGGCTGGTTGTGACTGGGACAGTTGCACATTTTGCTCCTGTTTTACTTGCCTTTGCGTGGACTCAATCAACAGATGTACCAGTAATTTTAGGTCACATGAACTTTTTTGCAGAATTTAATGTGTGCTTTTATCGAAACGAATTAGCTTTTGAGATTTGTCCGATCCAGAAATAAACTGTTGCCAACCAATCCGCTGAACTTGTCATTTGCCGAACTGTTTTTACTTCGTAGCCAGTGCGATGCCGAAGGCACTGCGTAGCAGTACGCAATCGCTGTAGGGTGCGTTCCCTAATGTGGCTCCTACTGCTCCAGCGATCGATTTTTGGGGAACGTACCATGCACATTGATTGCAGCTGTGGGTTTAAATGCGATGCTGCTCCTCCCGCTCAAACCCCGGAACCCTCTGCCCTCGTCGGTCTGGGGGCTGTCGTCGCTCTGGGGGCTGGCTTCAAGCGCCGCCCCACCCAGGCAGACAAAAACTAAGCTTTAATTGAAGGGATTACAACAGGAGAACCGCAAGGGTCTCTTTTTTTGCTATTTAAAAGAGGATTATTTGATATGGCATAGAACGAGTTAGTTAGGACAGATGCCTGAAGGCTTTACTCACAGCATCCACAAGGTTTTCACTATCATTGATAATCTGACTAACATAGTTTTTCAATCTAGCCCAGAACTTTTCAATTTTGTTGAGATCTG
>NZ_JADBTX010000061.1:0-38675 GCF_020245945.1 Microcystis sp. M015S2 | reverse complement strand
TCTTCTCGGTTCTGTGTGATCAGTTTAACTTACATAGGATCGATCTTTGTGTCCTTTGTGTCTTTGTGGTTCGTTCCACCCCCTCGCTAGGAGCAATGTATCTTAGAATACATTTTACCCACCAAATCCAAGAGAGCCAATATTTATATAACCCAAAACTATCTTAAATATAATAATCATAATAAATAATGATTAAATAACCCTTGACTCCCCCCCCCATTGTGATATTTTTAGCCTCAGGATATTGGCGCAAAACTAGCGTTAAATATGACCATAATTTTGTCTTATTACTGTCATCAAATCCATGAAAAAATTACTGACAATTTTAACCCCCTTGACTCTGATGGGGTTAGTAGCTGGGGTTACTCCTGCTCAAGCGGCAATCGTAGCTGGTTGGAATCATTTTAATGCTTCTACCGCGACCTATCCCAGAGCGGCGAATACTGTAGGTGCGAATATAACCAGCACTGGGTTAAACACCGCCGGGATAGGTCGGATTAATAATTCTTCCTTCTTCGTGTTGGGGGGTGGTGGAGCCATCAGTTGGAATACAACTAGCACTGTTAATACCAACCAATACGTGGAATTTGCCGTGCAACCCGGTGCAGGTTTTCAAGTCGATTTTACTAACTTGCAACTCAATGCGAAGCGAGATGAAAGTGCGCTAAATTTAGTCTTGCGCTCTAGTGTTGATGGGTTCACCAGTAATTTAGGCACACAAGTTAACTTAACAGGTAGCTTTAATACCTACAGCTTTGACCTAAGCAGTTTAGCACCCCAAACCGGACCAGTGCAGTTCCGTCTCTATGGACTGAATGCTAATTCATCTGGAGTCTACTTCTCTGGTGGCAACTCTGCTAATGTTGCCGGGGGTGGGTTTGTGGCTCTTAATGGGGATATCACTCCCACTGGTGGCGGTCCTGTGTCAACCCCGGAACCTAGTGGTATAGTGAGTTTAATCGCTGTGGGTGCGTTGGGTGCCGCTTCCCTTCGTCGTCGGGGATAAATTATCCTTAAGAGGGGCAACTACAGGGGTTGCCCCGATATCTTGATATAATCGGGAGTGATAGGTCAATTATCTTTTCTGAATAGGGGCAAATATGCAGATAAAAGACATGACTCCCCAAGAGTTACAAAGTTTAATCCGTAATACAGTAGATGATACTCTAGATGAATACTTTGGTGATCCAGATGAGGGAAAACAAGTTAAAGAATCTTTTAAAGAAAAGTTATTAGAAATCCAACAAAAAAGACTACAAGGAAGACCGACTATTCCCGCATCTGAGGTGGATAAAAGATATGGGATAGAACCTTAAATGAGCTATTCTGTTACGTTTGAACCAGAGTCGATAACTGATTTAGATTTGATCACCGATTTTATCAGACTGAGGATTCTTAATAAAATTAAATGGTTAGCTATCAACTTTGAACAGATAACTCCCCTACCTCTTACGAGAGAATGGTCAGGGTTTTACAAATTAAGAGTAGGAGATTATCGGGTTATTTATGAATTTGATCGAGAGAGTAGGATAATTATTATTATTAGAGTAGGTCATAGAAGTGAAGTTTATGACTAAATACTTACTAAAATAATGGGATCAGCAATAACCTAAGACACATTTTAACCGTCCATCCTTAGAATAGCGAGATTATTTTCTAGTAAAAATTGCCAAAGACAGCCCAATTATTGACGAAATTATGGCAATATAAATCGATCGATAGCCCTGATTAATTACGGCACGACATATAATAAAAAACGGTCTCCCTAAACCAGTTGCCAAAATCGCCGCCATGGACAGTCAATTACTTGATAAACTCGGACAATTACAAAACCTCTTAAAAACCAGTGAAAAAGCTCTGATTGCCTATTCTGGGGGCGTGGATAGCACCCTAGTGGCCAAAGTGGCTTATGATCTGCTAGGGAGTCAAGCATTGGCAATTACGGCGGTTTCCCCTTCCCTACTGCCGGAAGAATTAGAAGAAGCGATCGCTCAAGCGGATTATATCGGTATTCGGCACGAATTGGTGGAAACCGAGGAAATGAATAACCCCAATTACACCAGTAATCCGGTTAATCGCTGTTATTTCTGCAAAAGTGAGCTACACGACACCCTTAAACCCCTTGCTCTCGCTCGTGGTTATTCCTACGTCATCGATGGCGTTAATGCTGATGATTTAAGGGATTATCGTCCCGGTATTCAAGCAGCCAGGGAGCGCGGCGCTCGTTCACCTTTGGCGGAAATTGGTATCACAAAAAGCGAAGTTCGTCAACTATCTCGTTACTTAAATTTACCTTGGTGGGATAAACCGGCGCAACCCTGTTTAAGTTCCCGTTTTCCCTACGGGGAGGAAATTAGCCTGGAGAAATTGCAAAGAGTCGGACGGGCGGAGATTTATCTGCGAAAATTAGGTTATCGTCAATTACGGGTGCGATCGAGCGGCGATACGGCACGGATTGAATTACCAGCAGCAGAAATCCCCGACTTTATTAATCGGACAAATTTAAGCGAATTAGTCGCTGATCTGCAAAAATTAGGCTTTATCTATGTCACCCTCGATCTAGAAGGTTATCAAAGCGGCAAGCTTAATCGAGTCCTCTAGTTCAGTGATCAGTAAACAGTAATCAGTGGACTGAAAACTCAAATCTGCTCTAACAGTTATCTTAATGGTGAGGTACGAAGTTTTCCTTTTGGGGAGCCGGTCGCTGGTCGTCAATACCAAATTGAGTTATACTTCATCTTGACGAGAAAGGCTGTAACGGATAACGGATAACTGGTCACTGATAACTGATAACTGGTCACTGATAACTGATAGATGAACCTTTTTCTAGGGTCCCTAAGTCTTTACCCTTAAACCTCTAATTGCCAAGGCGAGGATAGATGAGTCAACTACAAAATGCCTTTACCCTATTCCTGAGCCTGTTGGTGGAAGCGATGCCTTTCTTACTGCTAGGGGTGATTCTCTCTAGTATTCTTTTAATATTTGTCGATGAACGTCGCCTAGTTGCCTTGATGCCTCGCAATGCTGTTTTAGGAGCATTTGTGGGGGGATGTATTGGGTTTTTGTTCCCCGTCTGCGAGTGTGGCAATGTGCCAGTGGCGCGACGTTTACTTGTGCAAGGAATGCCGAATGCAGTAGCGGTTAGTTTTCTCTTAGCAGCGCCGACAATTAACCCGATTGTTATCTGGTCCACTTGGGTAGCTTTTCGCGATCAACCGGAAATTGTTTTCTATCGAGTTATCTTTTCTTTGTTCATCGCTACGGTTATCGGTATTATCTTTAGTATCCAAAAAGATCCCCGACCGCTCCTACAAACCTCTTTGGCAAAAAGTCTCAATTGGCAACCGCAAATACCGGAAAAAGAATCTATCCCACTACTACTACAATCCGGTTCTTTTCTGATCGGTAATTCTGGGCAAACTTTGCGCTTAGATGAAAGTTTTGCCGCTACTGCTGTCCTACCAGCAGTACAAGCTATCCCGATGAAAAGGCGCTGGTTAACTTTTCTGGAAAACGTGGTGATGGAATTACGCGAATTAGGAGGAGTGTTAATACTAGGAAGTGCTATAGCGGCCGGTTTACAGGTATTTGTTCCCCGGGAATTTATTCTTAATTTGGGTCAGGATCCAATTACTTCGATCTTGGCCATGATGCTGTTAGCGGTAATTGTTTCGATTTGTTCCACAGTTGATTCTTTTTTTGCCCTCTCTTTTGCCTCTAGTTTTACCAGTAGTTCCCTGCTGGCTTTTCTAGTGTTCGGTCCAATGATTGACCTGAAAGGGATTGGTTTAATGTTGTCTATTTTTAAACCGAGAATGTTAATTTATCTCTTTGCTTTAGCAGCGCAAATGACTTTTTTACTCACCTTGGCTCACAGTTATTTATTTTAGGTCAGTACCCAGATAGTTTTTCCCATGAATTCATCACGTCTAAAAATAATCGCCCCCCAATTGATCGATATTATTGCCCTAATCGGTTGGGGTTCGTTACTATTTAAATACTGGATCACTGGACAGTTAAATTTACTGATACATCCTAATTATTTTATCCTGGTTCTCATCACCAGTATTGCTTTATTTGCCCTAGGATTAGTCAAGCTTTGGACATTATTAAAACAGTGGCAAAAAAAGATTAATTTAGATAGTAACGATAATCGATCGCATCTTACCATTCTTCCCCAACATTTTGGCTCAGGTTTATTAGTAATAACTGCCCTTTTAGGTCTATTTATCGCCCCGCAGCCCCTCAGTAGTCAAATCGCATTACAGAGGGGAATTAGTGAATCTTTACCCCTAACTCGCGTGCAAACTCAATCCTTTGGTACTACCGTTAAACCGGAGGATAAAAGTTTAATTGAATGGGTAAGAACTTTGAATGCTTACCCCGAACCTGATGCCTACACGGGACAACCGGTAAAAGTCACAGGTTTTGTGGTGCAATTGCCCCAATTACCCGATAATTATTTATTAATTAGTCGCTTTATTCTTACCTGTTGTGCCGTGGATGCTTATCCCGTGGGTTTGCCGGTGAAACTATCAGGAAGTCGCGGTCAATATCCCAATGATACTTGGTTAGAAATCACCGGAGAAATGGTCACGGAATCTTTACCGGTAGAGGTGGGAAAATCAACCACCAGAAGACAATTAGTAATTAAGGCCAAATCCGTGAAACCTATACCCACTCCTGCGGATCCCTACGGATATTAACAGTTATCAGTTATCAGTGAGCAGTTGTTGTTACTAACCATCTACTATAATGATCAAGACCTTACAATTACAACCGATTGATAAATTAGCAATAACATTAATTGTATCGCTAACCTTAGTAATTGGTGGCTTAATTTGGTTAGGTAATAGCTGTGGTAATCAATGTCTTTTACAAACCGGTCCAAGGGTCAAGGAATTTAGCTGGGAAAATCGAGAAATTGGAGCGGAAGATCAAGCATTTATTATCACTTTTGATCGCCCCATGGATCATGCTAGTGTAGAAAAAAATCTAGTTATCGATCCTCCGCTGCCGGGGAAGTTTAGTTGGGCCGGAAGACGATTAGCTTATACTCTCACTTCTCCCATTCCCTACGGAGAAAAATATCATCTGCAAATTGAAGGTGCGCGAGAACAATTTCGCAGCGGTAATCGATTAGGACAAACCCTGGCAATTTTTGAAAGAGAATTTAAAAGTCGTGATCGTGCTTTTGCCTATATTGGCACTAATGGGGAAGAACAGGGAAGATTAATTTTTTATAACTTGACCGAGGAGAAGAAAACCCTCTTAACCCCCGCAAATTTGACCGTTATGGCTTTTGAATTTTACCCTGATGGTAAAAAAATCCTCTTTTCTGCCGTGGCTAAAAATCGGGGGATAGAGGGAATTCGTGAACTGCAGCTTTACCAAGTTGATAGCAGTCAATCGCCTCTAAAAATTGAGTTAGTGCTAGACAATAAAGATTATCAAAATAATCACTTTGATTTAGCTAAAGATGGGGAAACTATTGTCGTGCAGAGAATTGAGCGCCGCAATCCGATTAACTTCGATTTATGGGCAGTTAAACCGGGGGAAAAACCCCAACAATTAAACATACAAGGTGGGGAATTTTTGATCGCACCTGATAGTAAAACTTTAGCTGTTACCCAGGGGGAAGGAATCGCTCTTTTGCCCTTAAAAACTGATACCAAACCCCTGGATTTTTTACCAAAATTTGGGCGAATTTTGAATTTTTCTGCCGATGGTACGGCCGCAGCAATGGTGAATTTTAATACGGATAATGCCAAAATGCGTTATATTCGATCGCTTTTTTATGTCAATAATCAAGGATTACAAAAACGCTTACTCAATCTACAAGGTTCGATTATAGATTGTCAATTTAATGCCACCGGTAGTGACTTGTATTGTTTGTTAACCGAGTTAGTTACTAACAGTCAAGAGTACAAAGAGAAACCCTATTTTGCTAAAATAGATGTGAAGACTGGTCAAGTGACTCCCCTACTGGAATTAGCCGATTATCGTGATATTCACATTAGTTTATCTCCCGATAGTTTAGCGATTATTTTTGATCAACTTCGCACCAGTTATGATAGTAATCCCACTAATCCCCTGACTACCGATTCAGGAGAGACAATTATCGGTGGTCGTTTGTGGATGTTAATTCCTCCCCTACAAGATGGAGTAAAAGCAAGTAAATCTGATTTAATTGAATTACCTCTAGAGGGAATTCGTCCCCAGTGGATGCCGTAGAATTTCATTATTAACTTGGGAATTATTTCGATGCTGTCAAACTCAGAAAAATTAGCCAAATTGCGTCAGTATTTTGCCAGTGGTGCCACTCGTTCCTATCAATTCCGTCGTCAGCAGTTAGAGAAGTTAAAACAGGCAATCATTAAATATGAAGGGGAGATCTATGAAGCTTTATATAGCGATTTAAAGAAAAGTCCCGAAGATTGTTGGATTACTGAAAATGGCTTCCTTTTGGTGGAAATTAATACCGCTTTAAAAAATTTGCGCTCATGGATGCAACCCAAAACTGTTAAAACTAATCTTTTAAATTTCCCCTCCTCTAGTCAAATTATCCAGGAACCTTTAGGAGTGGTTTTAATTATTGGTGCTTGGAATTATCCCCTCCAATTGTTATTAGTACCTTTAGTTGGTGCTATTGCTGCCGGTAACTGTGCGGTATTAAAACCGAGTGAGTTTGCCTCAGCGACGGAAAAATTAGTAGTTAAAATAATTAAAGAGATATTCCCTGAAGAATATGTGTTAATTGTACCCGGAGATGGTGCGGAAGTAATTCCGAATATGTTAGACAGTTTTACCTTTGATCATATATTTTTTACTGGCAGTACAAGGGTAGGAAAAATTATTTATCAACTAGCGGCAGCAAAGTTAATTCCCGTTACTCTAGAATTAGGGGGAAAAAGTCCCTGTGTTATCGAAGCTGATGCTAATATTTCCGTGGCAACCCGTCGCATTGCCGTGACAAAATTCTCGAATTGTGGTCAAATGTGTATCGCAGCTGATTATGTTTTGGTACATCAATCCCAGCAGGAGAATTTGATCAGAGAATTAGCTAATACTATTGTTAATTTTTTCGGTGAAAATGCCAGATTAAGTGCTGATTATGGTAAGATAATTAATGAGAAACAATTTGATCGCTTGATTGAATTTCTCCAAGATGGTGAGATTGTTTTTGGAGGCAAAACTGATCGAAAAAATTTATATATTCAACCAACTTTATTAACTAATGTTTCCCTCGATGCTCCTATTATGCAAGGGGAAATATTTGGTCCAATTTTACCGATCATTGCCTTTAGCACTTTTGAGGAAGCTTTAGCAATTATTGCTAAAAACCCTAACCCTCTAGCTTTTTATCTGTTTACTACCAAGGCAAAAACCGAAAAGAAATGGTTAGAATCAGTCCAGTTTGGGGGAGGTTGTATTAATAACAATAGTTTTCATTTTACTAATCCTAGTTTACCCTTTGGTGGTCGGGGAAATAGCGGTATTGGTAGCTATCATGGTCGTTTTTCCTTTGAGAATTTTAGTCACCAAAAAGCGATTATGAAAACACCTCTTTGGTTCAATCCCGCTCTAAAATATCCGCCTTTTAAGGGTAAATTAGGCTTATTTAAGTTATTGGTTCGGTGAAAAGCTATAGTTTAGGTTAAAGCTTTTAAGAGAGCTTGAAATTTAAGCTGAATTTCTGCTAGTTCTTTTTCCGGATCGGAACCAGCAACAATACCCGCACCAGCGTATAATCGCGCTCGATTGCCTTCAATTAAGGCCGAACGAATACCGACAATAAACTCACTATTATTTTGACAATCGATCCAACCCAAAGGAGCGGCATAAAGAGAGCGATCAAAGGTTTCATAATGACGAATTTGTGCTAAAGCGATCTCGGTGGGAACCCCAGCAACAGCAGGAGTGGGGTGTAGTTGGGCAACAATTTCGAGGGGATGGATGGAGGGTTTTAGTTTAGCATAGATAGGAGTCCAGAGATGTTGAATATTGGAGAGTTTTAACAATCTAGAGGGAGAATTTTGCGGATTTAAGCCAATTTGTCGCAGTTTTTGGTTAATAAAGTCACTAACGGCCCGATGTTCCCGTTGTTCCTTTTCACTAGCGAGGAGTTTATTGGCTAAAAGAGCATCTTCGATCGCATTTTCTCCCCGGGGGGCGGATCCCGCTAAAGCATCGGTGATTAATTGCCCCTGATGGACAGTTAACAAGCGTTCGGGACTAGCGCCGATAAAATGATCTCCCCGTCCATTGCCGAGGGAAAAAGTGTAGCAATCGGGATGACGCTGACGCAAATTATCGAGACAGTTTACCAGATGAAAAGGACGGGGAGAAATCACGTCAAGAGCGTGAGCGAGGACAATTTTGCTAAAATTTTGGGCGTGGATAGATTGGAGGGCATCGGCAACAGCCGCTTGAAAATTATAGGTAGGATGAATATAATAACTACAGGAATCCTGGTGGGGATTTTGTCGGCAATTGCTCGAGTTATTTTGGATAATTTTGAGGTTGTTGATAGTTTCTTCGAGGGAGTTTTCTATTTCTTTTTCGCTGGTGATTAGGAGATTGGTAAGGAAAAAATATTCCGACTGTTTTTTGATAATTTGAAACTTAGGCAGGGTTAGGGTAGCTGAGGGAAAGGGGGTAGCTCTTTCCGAGTCGAAAAAAGTGAAACTACAAAAGATGCGGGGAGTAATCTCGCTATAGTTATCAATTTTAATAATTCTTTGTTGACAGTTTTCAATAAATTTTTGAGCTTTTAAAAAACGTTGTTTGCCGTGGAAAGTGGCAGTAAAGGCGATGCCGTAGCCGAGAAAAGCGGTTTCTTGTTCGGGATTTTCCCAATAACAATGGGTGGCATAGCTAGAGGCAATCCGAGAGAGAATTTCTAGGGGATCAACGGGGGAAATTTTTTGACAAAAACTAACGATCGACGGATTTCCCTTTTCTGCGGCTAACAGTTGCGGGTTGAGGATAAAGTTATAGAGGCCGCGAAGATCAGCAATCGGACTATCAGGATAGGAAAGGCGAGGAACGGCAGAAGTCATGTCAAGTTTTTTGTATTTTTTGCAAAAAAACCATGATTAATGGTATGTAATCCCCACAGATGTGGCCAGAGTCAGCAATCTCTTTTTAACTATGGTATCGGAGAAAGGGTCTTTATGTAGAAAGAAACTGGGATATTTGTGACGATTAACCGCGTTGGAGACAAATGAAGGCTTAAAATCTCCAGAGACGGCTATTATTTAAATGGGCAAAAAAATTAATTTAATAACTGCTACTTTACAAGTTTGTAGAAATTGCCGCCACGGGACAAGTGGGGATACATTGTTCACAAACCACACAACGGGAACGCAAAAACTTGAGACGAAAACTTTCGGGATCAAGGGTTAAAGCTTCCGTGGGACAAACTCCCGTACATAACCCACAATCGACACATTTTTCTTCATCGATGACGATTTCGCGACTAACTTGGGAAACGCCAATATTTTGTAATTGTAACCATTCGATCGCCGCTTCTAGCTCATCGATATCTCCCGATAATTCTAATACTAATGTTCCCACTTGATTGGGGGCAACTTGGGCGCGGATAATATTAGCGGCGACGTTAAAATCCTTCGCCAGTCGATAGGTAACGGGCATATGGACGGCTTTTTTGGGAAAAGTGAGAGTAACTCGTTTTTTCATGAGGATAGGATAGGATAGGAATAATTTTTGAGAGACTATCCATGACAGCCACCACACCCACCAATAAAATCAGAAATCTGCTGCTGGCAGTAACGGCAGTTATCCTTAGTGTAGCGATTTTCTTCGGGTTTCAAACCACCGCTAGTTCTGTATCTTTGGAAGCGCAAGCGGAAAAAGCGACACCTTTCGATCTTGCCCTCAGCAATGGTAAACCCACCCTAACAGAATTTTATGCTAATTGGTGTACCAGTTGTCAGGCGATGGCCGCTGAAATTGCCGAAATTAAAAAACAATACGGTAATGCCATTAATTTTGTCATGCTCAACGTTGATAATAATAAATGGTTGCCGGAAATTCTCCGTTATCGTGTGGATGGTATTCCCCATTTTGTCTTTTTAAATAATCAAGGACAACCAGTTGCCCAAGCGATCGGAGAACAGCCAAAATCAATTTTAACTGCTAATTTAGAGGCACTTTTAACTAATTCTACCCTACCCTATGCCACCACTACGGGACAGTCTTCTGATTTTAATGTCCTTGCGGGTGCTAGTCAAACCGATCCTCGCAGTCACGGCAGTCAAGTTAAGCAGTAATCAGTAATCAGTTATCAGTTATCAGTTATCAGTTATCAGTGGAAAGCTCATGGCTGAAAGCTATCATTCAAGAGTCAACTATCAATAGGTAAGTACCTAAGCAAAATTAATTACACATATCTAACCACCTCTTGCCTCTTGCCTTTTGCCTATCTTCCCTAGGAAATTTATTTTACACGACTACTTACATTTCATTGACTGAATTTTTTAACTATGGCAATTATTGTTCAACATTTGACCACGGGTAACGAATATATATTCCTAGGAGTTAGTGGGGGTGAAAGTAAGAACATTTTACCCACCAAAATGTTAGGAGATTTCTTCGCAACGGAGACTCCAGATAAATCGCGATCAGTGACGGTTTGTGATGATCAAGGCCGGATACTTTGGTTTCCCGCCACAGAAATAATTGTGGTGGAGGTAGATGGTCAAAAACCCGAAGAATTATTACCAGAAATTATCCCCCCCGAACCAATACCTTTACAATTAGATAAAGAGAATCAACCTCAGTCCCTGGAAAATCAAGGAAACATCGATGAATTTGCCGAAGATGACGATTGGATCTAGAATTAAATACCTAATTTTAGCGGGAATAATTGCCCTATTTACTATTGGCTTTAACTCCCTCTATTCGGTTTCTCAAAACTCGATCGCTTCCTTCCCTGTTGCCGAAGTTCAACCCCAATATCTTAACGATTGGACACCAGAATTAGAGGCAGAATTTCAACAAAGGGCAAAGCAAGTTATTAACCATTTTGCTAGGGCAGAAAGTTATGGCAATTTGTGGGGAGAAAACGAGAAAAAATCCTATCCTATGGCCATGTTTGATTTCTTGGCAGGAAACCAGCAAAAAGCCCTAGATTTCCTGCAGCAGGATGACCCACAAACAGCAGAACAAGCCCACACTGATTATATAGATTATTATTTTTCTTTTACCCTGAAAGGACAAATTAGAAAATATTTTCTTCTCGGAAAGTATCTCGATCCAGTTTATCGTCAGAGAATGTATAATGCGGCGAAAATTTGGACAGAAACCGACCCTTTACAACGGCCTCACCCTATCCACGGTACTGGCCAAGGAACGGGTAATGATTGGAGTATAACAAGACGGGGTTTATGGGTAGATAGTCGCAATACTGATAACCTGCGGGCGATGCGCGAAACATCAGTTTATCTGATGGCCGAAGAAACCGGCAATGAAGCAACTCGTCAAATTTATAAAAGTAAAATTAAGCGTTACGTTTCGGCTTTATATAACATCGGCATGGGAGAATGGGATTCAGAAGTTTATCACGGTCACACCTTTGCTCCCTATCTCAATCTCTACGATTTTGCTCAAGATACGGAAGTTAAACAATGGGCAAAAATGGCCTTAGATTGGTTAGCCATGGCCGCTAGTGTTAAATATTATCGCGGTGGTTGGGGCAGTCCAGTAAAACGCGATTATGGTGGTAGTAATGGGGTAATGCGATCGGATTCTGCCCGCACTTTTTGGTTATATTTTGGTGATACCCCTGTCCCCAATAATCGCCCGGAATTGGACTCTCTTTATCTAATTACCAGTGGTTATCGTCCTCCTTTAGCGGTGATGGAATTAGCCCGAAAAAACTTTAATAAACCGGTAGAAATTCTCGCCAGTAAACCCTTGTATGAAAACTGGAAACCGGGCAATAATCAAAGTCCGGGTTATTGGGAAACTCAATTTATTGGGGCTAGTTATCAAATGGGTAGTCTGGCGGGAACTTTTCCCGATGGCGATGTGGCCCCGTTTAAATTAATGGCCTTTAATCAACATAAAGGTGTGGATTTTTTTGTGGCTAACACTGGCAAAAATGGCGTAAAACCGGGCAAAAATCCTGGGGATGAAATCGGACAATATCGTAATCTTTTAATCTGGTTACGACCAGCAGATCAAGCTTTTTTCTGGCAATTACCGAAAACGGCCAAGGTAGAAAAAGATGATAATATCTGGTTTATTCAATTAGAAAAAACTTGGTTAGCCCTGAGATTAATAAATCTTTCTTCTCCTGAAATGATCGAGATTCCTAATTCCCCTTATCCCGATGATAACACCTACCAAGCTTTACCCACAGGTAACAATTATGCGGGTTTTGCTCTGGAAGTGGGGGAAGCGGCAACCCAGGGCAGTTATGAGAATTTTAAGGGCATATTTAAGCAAAAAAGTCAAGTAAATTTAACTCAAATTAAGCAAGGCAGGGTTTTATTTAAAGGCAGTCAAGGGCAGAGTTTACAATTTACCTATAATCAAGTCAATCTACTGCCGATGTTAATTCGTAACGGTCAAAAGCACGATTGGTCAAAAAATTTCGCCCTTTATAACAGTTTAAGTCGAGATAACTCTCCCGTTTCTTTGCCATGGAAAAAGGGAAAATTAACCGTCAAAGCAGGGAAATATCAATTTTCTAATGCTTTGATCCTCCCCTCTCCTTAAGTTAGCTATTCTCGACTATTTATTCACCAGACCCTAGTTAGGAGGAGAGGCAAAAGGCAAAAGGCAAAAGGCAAAAGGCAAAAGGCAAAAGGCAAAAGGCAAAAGGCAAAAGGCAAAAGGCAGCTTTGTTCTTCCCACTTCCCCACTTCCCCACTTCCCCACACCCCACACCCTGTCCCCACGAAAAACTTTTTCAGCAAACCCTATTTATGAGGATTGATCAGACCATTTGCGCTTGATTTAAGAATTCTTGCAATTCTTCTCCTTCGATTACTTCCGTGGTCAAAAGATTAGCAGTAATGGACTCTAATAAATTGCGGTTGTGACTGAGAATTGCTAGGGCTTTTTGGTAACTAGCGTCGATAATTTGTTTCACTTCTTCATCGATCGCTTTCGCAGTATTTTCCCCGATTGAACGCCGGGGACTACCCTGATTATTACCTAAAAAATTAGCCTGTCCCGTTTTATCGTAGGCTAGGGGACCCAAGGATTTACTCATACCATAAATTGTCACCATTCTTTCCGCAATATCCGTCGCCCTTTGTAAATCGTCGGAAGCGCCATTAGTAACACTGCCAAGTATTAATTCTTCAGCAGCCCGACCGCCCAATAACATAGTAATTTGTTCTTTAAATTCGGTTTCTGTCATCAAAAAACGGTCTTCCGTGGGAATTTTCAGGGTATAACCCAAAGCGGATAAACCCCGGGGAACGATGGAAATTTTCTCCACCCGACCACCTCCAGGCATGACAGCGCCGACTAAAGCATGGCCGACCTCGTGATAAGCGACGATTTTCTTTTCTTTTTCCGATAAAACCCGACTTTTCTTTTCTAAGCCGGCGATAACTCTTTCTATCGCCTCTTTAAAATCAATTTGACTGACTTTTTCCCGATTATTACGGGCAGCCAAGAGAGCCGCCTCATTGACGAGGTTGGCTAAATCGGCACCGGCAAAACCGGGGGTTTGGGTGGCGATCGCTTTGAGGTTAACATCTTCACCCATCTGGACTCGTTGGGCGTATATTTGCAAAATTGCCAATCTTCCCGCTAAATCGGGACGATCCACCAAAACTTGGCGATCAAAGCGCCCCGGACGCAATAAAGCGGCATCAAGAGTCTCTGGGCGATTGGTGGCGGCTAAAACGATGACGACGGCTTCTTTGGGGCTAAAACCGTCCATTTCTGTCAAAAGTTGGTTTAAAGTCTGCTCGCGCTCATCATTGCTGCCGCTAGTTCCCGATCCCGAACTTCTCGATTTACCGATCGCGTCCAATTCATCAATAAAAATGATGCTAGGGGCATTTTTCTTCGCTTGGGCAAATAGATCCCGCACCCGGGCTGCCCCAGTGCCGACAAATAATTCCACGAATTCCGAGGCCGAAATGCTAAAAAAAGTCACTCCCGCTTCCCCCGCGACCGCTTTTGCTAAGAGAGTTTTCCCCGTCCCCGGCGGTCCGACTAAGAGAACACCTTTAGGAATACGCGCCCCAATTTTATTAAAGCGCTCGGCATCCTTGAGAAATTCGACGATTTCCTTTAACTCGGTTTTTGCTTCCTCGGCCCCGGCCACATCACTGAAGGTAATCGGATATTTTTCGTCGTCTCCGTAAACTTTAGCGAGATTTTTATTAAAAAGCAGCGATTTACGCGTGTCATCGTTGCGATAGAACAGAAACTGCATAGCGGCGACTAAAATTAAGGGAGGAACCACCCAAGCGAGGAGAGTGCTGATCCAACTGTTTTCGGCCACGGGAATCGCCTCGAAGATTACGCCTTTTTGCTGTAATAGTTGGGGTAATTGGGGGTTATCGACTGGAATCGTCGCAAAAACTCGTCCGGAGACTAGATTAATGCTCGGTTTGCTGGCCAGAGGACTAGAATCACCGTGAAAGGGATTACTTGATTCTGGGGGATTAACGGGGGGATTACCCGGAATAGGCAGGGATTCTAAAGGATTTTTTAATTGATAATAGATGACTTGATTGCCAATTCTGACCCTACTGATGTCGCCCCGTTCCACTTTACTGATAAATTCGCTGTAGGGTTCGAGGGGAATATTGGATAATTCTGAGGAACGTGGGATAAGAAAATAGCCTAAAGCGGCAACACCAGAACAAATGAGCAGGATTTTGCCTAACCGCGGCAAACGCGACCAGGAAAATTGATTATCTTCTTGATTAGCCATAATTTTTAGGGTGGGTGAGAGTGAAAATACAAAGTTCATACTAACAATTCCCTGTCTCGATCGCCTTACCGATGGGATAGGATAGAGGATGGAATACTTGGTAGCGAGCGAGCGACAAACGAGAGAAATCCCATGAATTTAGTTAGCTTAGAGAACTTTCTCGATAACACTTCTTTTTTAGTCCTGTTTTTAACCATGCTGGTTTATTGGGCCGGGGCAGCCTTTCCTAGCATACCTTTGTTGCCTGGCCTGGGCAGCACGGGAGTGGCCATCGCTAACCTCTGTATCGCCGCTTTATTGGGAGCGCGTTGGTTAGAAGCGGGTTATTTCCCCATTAGCAATCTTTACGAATCTTTATTCTTTCTCGCTTGGGGTGTAACTGCGGTTCATTTAATTGCTGAGTACACTAGCCGCAGTCGCCTGGTGGGGGTGGTGACGACTCCTGTAGCCATGGGGATTACCGCTTTTGCCACTTTGTCCTTACCCGGAGAAATGCAAACTTCGGCGCCCTTGGTTCCAGCTTTAAAATCGAATTGGTTGATGATGCACGTTAGCGTCATGATGTTAAGTTATGCTGCTTTGATGGTGGGTTCCCTGATGGCGATCGCTTTTCTGATCGTCACGAGAGGTCAAAATATCGAGTTAAAAGGCAGTTCCGTGGGTACGGGGGCCTATCGTCTGCAAAATAAGTTATCTACCACTCTTTCCGCGCCAGTTTTCATGGAAACGGCTAACGGTGCCACAACCGCCCTTTTAACTCCCACCTTAACAGCGATGACGACCCTTTCGCCCCAACGTCTCAGCTTGGCGGAAACCCTCGATAATATCAGTTATCGGGTCATTGGTCTTGGTTTTCCCCTTCTCACTATCGGTATCATCGCCGGGGCGGTTTGGGCGAATGAAGCTTGGGGTTCCTATTGGAGTTGGGATCCGAAAGAAACTTGGGCGCTAATCACTTGGTTAGTGTTTGCCGCTTATCTCCATGCCCGCATTACCCGGGGATGGCAGGGAAGAAAACCGGCTATTCTAGCAGCCAGTGGTTTTGTTGTGGTTTGGGTATGTTATTTAGGGGTGAATCTTTTAGGTAAAGGTCTTCATTCCTACGGCTGGTTTTTCTAAATCAGTTATAGGGGTGGGTTGTGGGGTGTAGGGTGTGGGGTGTGGGGAGTTTTCTCAGTGAACTGATAACTGATAACTGATAACTGTCTCCTAACCCCACCAACAAACTTTTTGCCGCAAACCATAAATAATTACAACTTTTCAAAAATTATAAAAAATGATCGAGCAGAAAACTACTATTAAAAATCTGGCTTTAATTGCAGGTGTGCATGGCAATGAACTAACTCCCGCTTATTTGGTTAAATACCTGCAAAACTCAGCTAATCTCCTGGCCCGCAGCAGTTTTCAATCCCACACTCTCATCGCTAATCCCTTAGCCCTAAAGCAACGGGTTAGATATATCGATACGGATTTAAATCGTTGTTTTAACCGAGCAGATTTAGCCAATCCTAATTATCGGCAACATGAACAACTAATAGCGAAAAATATCTATCAACAAATCCGAGAAAAATCCATCGATTTATTAATCGATATTCACAGCACCACATCTAACATGATGCTGGCGATTATTTATTCTAACCCCCATCCTTGGCTATTAAAACTCTTTACCTATCTGACTAAAATTAATCCTGAGGTGCGCTTAATTTATCATCCCGTCAGCGAGGAAGAAAATCATTTTCTGAAAGGAATTTGTCCCCTAGCTTTTACCCTCGAAATCGGTCCGGTTAACCATGGTGTCATCTGTCCCTATCTTTTTCGTCAAACCGAAACACTCATCTATCAAATCCTAGACTACATCGAACAGGAAAATTATCTCGCTGCCCATCTCGATACTTTCAGCGAATCCCTAACAGTTTACCAACGTTTAGGCTCGATCGATTATCCTAGGGATGAACAGGGTGAAATTAAAGCCATGTTACATCCTCAGATTCTCCAACGAGATTATCAGGCAATTCAACCCAATCAACCGATTTTTCTAGGATTTGATGGTCAGGAAATTATCTATCGTGGTGAATCTGAATTATATCCTATCTTTGTCGGAGAATCTTCCTATAAAGAAAAAGGAATCGCTCTTTGTTGGACAGCAAAAAAACAAATCGATATTAATTAGTACCTCCACAGCAGTTTTCCTGAAAAAAAACAGGTCTAAATAAGGGAAAAGCCACTATGACCTTTACTTCTGATTCTCTTTTAGCTGAACGTTACCAACTGCAACAACGCCTAGGAAATACCGCTATCGGTCGTCAAACTTGGTTAGCTACCGATGTATTATCTCAGGAATCGGTAATTATTAAACTCCTCGCTTTTAGTCCCCAGATGGAGTGGGAAGAATTAAAATTATTTGAACGGGAGGCAGCCGTCTTAGCTTCTCTCCATCATCCCCGTATTCCCCGCTATCGCGATTATTTTTCCCTCGATAAAAATCAAGGTGATGGGATTCCTTGGTTTGTACTTGTACAAGATTATATACTGGGAGAATCCTTAAGTGATCACTTAGAAAGGGGGCAACGTTTCACCCCTACGGTAATTCGGACTATTGCCCAAGAAGTTCTCGAAATTCTCATCTATTTGCACGAATTATCGCCCCCAGTATTACATCGAGATATTAAACCTAGTAATTTAATTATTAACTCGGAAAATAACGTTTATTTAGTAGATTTTGGGGCAGTCCAGTCCCGCGGTGCAGTGACGGGAGTTACTTTTACTGTGGTGGGAACGAGTGGTTATGCACCTCTAGAACAATTTTGGGGCCGAGCAGTTCCGGGTTCTGATTTATATGCCTTGGGCATGACTTTAATTCATTTATTGACGGGAATTGTGCCGATAGAACTGCCCCACCGCGACTCTAAAATTCAATTTCGCCAACTGGTGACAATTGATGATGATTTAATCGATTGGTTAGAAACTATGACCGATGTAGCGGTAGAAAAGCGGTTTAAAAGTGCCAGAGAAGCCCTAAAATTTCTTCAACATCCCTACCATCGTCAAGTATCAAGTTTAATCGATCCTAAAAAATTACCAAAACCTCCCCACAGTTCCATCCGTATCGCTAAACACCGGGATAATTTAGAGATTAATTTACCCCCCAAAATTAAGCTGCCTTCTGATGCTCCTACCCTCTGGTCTTTGGCAATTGTCCTTACTATCACAGTCTTTATCTCCCCGATTCTTACCTTTATTATAGCTCTAATTGCTTTTATTTGTTTGCGAGAAATGCAATTAGTTCTTACCCCTCAAGAAGTTTTAATTAAATATAAACTTTTCAATTTTATCTACAAAAAATTTGCTTTTAAAACTCAAGATTTATGGGGTATTTTTCTCCATAGTAATGGCACAGAAGGTAACTATCAGATTCGTCTGCGGACGGCTAAAAATTATTATCTTATCGGTCAGAATCTCCGCGAGGATGAATGTCTCTGGTTAGGACAGGAAATCCAAGATTGGTTAAATTTTATCAAATATAACGTTTCTCATCAAGAGGAAGTGTAACCTGACAGGGTATTATCAACCGTCTCCCCAAAACGAAAACCTTGTACCTCATCTCAAGAAATCTTGGGAATTAGTCGGTAGGCATTTTACCTTTTTTAACCTTAATCTTGCAGAGATTACCCTATCTTGATAGAATAATAACTGATTTACATTCCCTTGGCTACAGGACGGCAATTATTAAATCGAATTAGGAATTACAAAAAATCAGCCATGAAATGTTAGTTATTAGTGGAGAATAAAAAATGATATCTGAAATTTACCAAAAAGTCAGCTTGTTAGTTTTGTATCAAGGGGTTTTTGATAATGCTATTGGCCAGGCATTTATTACCCTATTATCTACGGATAATATCGCCGATTTTCTAAAAGCCTATGGTCAATGGTTTCAAGCTTTAGCATCTAAAAATATTAGTTGGAATGATTTTCTAGTCGAACAAATTTTATTAGATGACAATCCCTTTAGTCAACAGGTACAGAAAAAAAGTGTTTGGGAGTTACCCGAATCTTTAATTAATGGCGTGAAACAGGATTTATCTATCCTCCAATCTCTCTATAATTCTAGCATTTATAGCCTCAGCAATTCGACAATTTTTGAACGAATTAAATTTCTCAGTTTCCCCGCTTGGGAAGTGGACAATAAATTAGAAAGTTTTCTACATTCTGGTTTAGATTGGCCGGAATTAGTCGAAGATCTAGCCGATTATTATCGTGAGTGTGGTACAGGAATTTTTGCCCGTTATCAAGCTTTAAGGTGGCAAGAAGGCAGATTACAAGGAATTACTCATCCCGATCCCGTGCAGATTCAAGACATAGTCGGTTATGAAATTCCCAAGGAAACCTTGATTAAAAACACTGAGTTTTTATTAGCAGGTTATCGCGCTTTAAATGTCCTACTCTATGGCAGCCGGGGTTCGGGAAAATCTTCTCTAGTCAAGGGATTATTGCAAAAATATCATAGTCAGGGATTGCGCTTAATTGAAGTGGCAAAATCGCAATTAAAAGACCTACCATTAATTATTGAAATCCTGCGAGATTTGCCCCAAAAATTTATTATCTTTGTCGATGATTTATCCTTTGAAGAAGACGATGAAGCTTTTAAAGCTTTAAAGGTTGTTTTAGAGGGAAGTGTCACCGCTAGACCGAAAAATGTCGTAGTTTATGCCACTTCTAATCGCCGACATTTAGTCAGAGAATTTTTCGCCGATCGACCCCAACCAAAAGATAGTGATGAAGTGCATAATTGGGACACAGTACAAGAAAAATTATCCTTTAGTGATCGTTTTGGTTTAACCCTAACTTTTGAACCGGCTAATCAAGAAAAATATTTGGAAATAGTGCATCATTTAGCAAGTTTAGCTAAATTAAAAATTAGCTTAGAAGACTTAGAATTTCGTGCCAAACAATGGGCAACCCAACATAATGGGCGATCGGGAAGAACTGCTAGACAATTTATTGATTTTCTCCAAGGGGAATTAGAATTAAATAGGTAGCATTAATTGTGTTATGATTAAATAAAAGAATATCTAATCTGTAAAAATGTTGACTCAATCTCCTCCCGAAATTCTCAGCTTAGAAGAATATCGCAACCTAGAAACTAGCGCAGAAACTAAACACGAATATCACGACGGGGAAATTATCGAGATGACAGGGGGAAGCATCAATCATAATAGTATTCTCATTAATCTGATTGTTCTGCTTAAATTAGCTTTAAGAGGAACTAATTATCGTCTTCAATCTAGTGATCTACGTCTATGGATCCCCCAATATAATCGAGGTTTATACCCAGATTTAATGATCATTGCCGGGGAACCATTATTTAGTGATAATCGCAACGATGAAATTTTAAATCCCTGCCTAATTATCGAAGTTTTATGTCCTTCCACCTCCAGTTATGATCGGGGTGATAAATTTCGTTATTATCGTTCTATACCCCAATTAAACCAATATCTTCTCGTCAGTCAAGGAGAGATACTAATAGAATCCTATAGCAAAACCTCAGAGAATAATTGGTTACTGCAAGAATACACCCCAGCTAGGGGAATTATATCCCTAGATTCTTTAGGAATTAGCTTAAATCTTGCCGATATTTACGAAGGAGTTGATTTTAATCTCAACTCCTAACTTTAGCTATCTTTTAAGAAGACGTACTAAAAATAATTTTACCATCTTTTACCGCTACTAAACGCAAAGTTAAGGGGCCAGCAGTATTAGTTTTACTAGCAGCAATTGCCTCAAGTGTCTCGATAGAATTACCCGACTTTTTCACTTGACCAATAAAGTTAACTACCGTAGTTAATAACCCATCTTCCACTTGAATTGACCCTAAAACTCCCGCACTTCTAGCGCGAAATTGAGCCGAAGCTAAGAGTAAATCTAAACGCTTTTGTAGGTCTTCTTCCGTCATATTTTGGGGATCAATGGAAACGGCAGCGATTACCTGTTTCTCCTCAAAAACTCTTTGATTGGGAACCACATCAGCAAAGACACGAATCTCGCTTTCTCCTAAGACGTAATTACCTGCCGAAAGAATTCTCACCACATATTCTTTACCGTCCTGTAATTGTTGACTTAACTGTTCTACCTGTGCTTTTGTGATCTTAACTAAACGCTGGTCAAAATCAGGCTGATTCGGTTGGGTGGCACGGATAGCATTTATATTCGCTTCTCGCAATAACTTATCAATAACAGCGACAATAGCTTGGGGATCAACAATACGAAAAGCTCCAAAAGATAACACCTGTCCGCGGAAAATAGCGATTTGTTTTTCCCGCAATTCTTGATAGGTTTGATAGTATTGTTCTAAAACTTCCACTTCCCGCTTAAGAAAAGCCATTTGGGTTTCTAAATCTTTTAATTTTCCCTCGCGCTGTTCCAAAGCTAAATTTTTATCCACAATCGATCGATCGAGTTCTCCAATGCGTTGATCCCGGCGATCAATTTCTAGCTGTAGGGTTTTTTGTTGAGTTTCCAACTGTTGAAGTCGCGCTTGTCTGGTTGTTAATAACTTTTGTTGATTAGCCAACTCTTTATCTCTAACTTTAACGGTGGTTTGTAGTTGATTTATCTGACTAGAAAGAATTGATTTTTGTTGAAACAATTGATCCCGTTGACTGCTTAACTGTGCCTTTTGATTAGTTAAAATAACTCGTTCATTATTTAAATTAGCCACTTCCTTGCGGAACTTTTCCAACTGTCCCGAAACTAATCGCAAACGTTGACGAGAAGCTTGATAATTTTTGTTAAGAACCTCTAGACGTTTCTGCACAGCTATCTGTTCACTTTTAGCCGTTTTTAACGCCTTTTCCACCTGATTTTTTTGTTCGGTGGTTTTTCTTACCTGACTTTCTAAATCCTTAATAGCGGCACGACGTTCATTTAACAGACGATCCAGTTCAAAAACCCCTTGACGCAGGGATTTACTAGAAGCAAACAAGACAATTAAAGTCGAGCCGGCGATAAAAATTCCCGTTACAATCGTCATTAAAGTTGCGGTTTGTTTCGGACGCAGATTAAATAAACGCATCCTTTTCTTACCGATACGGCTCCCTATGCGATCGCCAATCACCGCTATCAGACCACCTAAAACCACGATGGCCAAAACCAAAATATAAGCGCTAGTCATCCAGAATTTAAGTAAATTGTTGACTGAGAGCGACGGGATTATGGACGGTAATTTTTTTCTTGTAAATTGAGACCATTTCCTGATCTCGCAGCTCTCCCAATAAACGGGTGACAGTGACGCGGGTAGAACCGATCGCTTCTGCGATCGCTTGGTGAGACAATTTTAGATCCACCCGGATACCATCGGTGGTGGGAACCCCAAAATCACGACAGAGAATCAATAAAAAACTGACCAAACGTGAACCCATATCCCGGTGAGCCAAGGTTTCGATCATCATTTCCGTTTGCAGAATCCGCGAGGACAACCCCTGCAGCATCAACATTGATAAATCGGGATTATTGCGGAGGGATCTTTCTACCTGATCGATCGGGGCCGAGAGTAATTCTACCGGAGTAAAAGCCACGGCATGATAAAAACGATCCGATCGCTGACCAGTAAGTAAGGATAGCACACCAAAGACGCTATTTTCCCGTAGTAGAGCCACGGTAATTTCTTCTCCCGCTTCATAGACTCGCGACAACTTAACGGCTCCTTTAAGCAAAAAATAGACTCTTTCGGCCGGATCTCCCGGGAAAAAGATCGTTTTGCCACGCTCGAACAATTCCACCACCGGGGGGAAATTGCCGCTGCCGATTCGACGGAACACATCTGCTAGGGGTTTATCTTGTATTAGGGATAAGTCCATCTCACATCCAAAAAAGGGGAAAATTGTTTTTATTATGCAACGAGTGTCACCTCTATTAAACATAACCGCTGCCTAAACTGGGAAAAGTTTTGGGCGCTTTTTGCCAGACAATGGGGGAGGGGTGATCATTGCTGCCCCGTTATCTGTATCCCTATTATACCGAATCTCGCTGGGGTCGGCTATTGGGGAGATTTTTGTAAGAGAAACGAGAACTATGTTAGATTTAACGGGAAAAAACGCCCTAGTGACGGGAATTGCCAATAATCGCTCGATCGCTTGGGGAATTGCCCAACAACTCCATCAAGCTGGTGCAAATATCGGTGTCACCTATCTCCCCGACGAAAAGGGCCGTTTTGAGAAAAAAGTGCGAGAATTGGCCGATGAACTTAATCCCGCTTTTTATGTCCCCTGCGATGTCCAAAATGACCAACAGGTAGAAGATACTTTCGCTACAGTGGCGGAAAAATGGGGCAAACTGGATATTTTGATTCACTGTCTCGCTTTTGCCGATAAAGAGGGTTTAACGGGCGATTTTACCGCCATCCCTCGGGAAGCTTTCACTAAATCCCTAGATATTAGCACTTTTTCCCTAACCCGTCTAGCGCGATCGGCTAAACCTTTGATGACGGAAGGGGGAAGTATTATCACTCTTACCTATCTCGGTGGTGTCAAGGTAATTCCTAACTATAATTTAATGGGGGTGGCAAAAGCTGGTTTAGAAATGAGTGTTCGCTATTTAGCCGCCGAATTAGGTGGTCAAAAGATCCGAGTTAATGGTATTTCCGCCGGTCCAATTCGCACCTTAGCATCTTCGGCCGTGGGGGGAATTCTTGATATGATCCATCATGTGGAAGAAATCGCTCCTTTACATCGCACGGTGACACAAATTGAGGTGGGAAATACGGCCGCTTTTTTAGCCAGTGATCTTTCCAGTGGTATTACCGGCCAGATTATTTATGTAGATTCTGGTTACGAAATTATGGGAATGTAGTTTTAAGTAGGTAGGTGTTAAAAACCATCAGCGCCTCCCTTATTAAGGGTAGTAGGGTTGATTCATGAATAAACCCTACTATAAATCAACCCTAGGATCAAGGGGGTATCAAAACCTTCTAAACAGGATTTAGTATAACTTTTGGATATGGGTAAAGTTGGCATTGATATTAGTTCGCTTCAAATAATTTCCGAATCTCTTTAATAGAAATATAGATACCGAGAAGAGCAGCTAACAAAAGAAGGATTTGACTATCCGAGCCAAGGCAATTCTGAAAATTTTCATCGGTTAACACTTTATAGACCACCTTAGACATGGCAAATACAGCCGATAAACTCAACCCAGAAACGAAAAGAATTTCTAGATAAGATTTATTGTTTCCCCGTCTTGGCTGTTTTTTTGTAACCAGTGCCACGCTTGCGGTAATGACCAAAGTTCCGATTAACAAAAGAAAGTTTTCAATGTTAACAATCTTCATCAAAAATTTATGCTGATTTTGTTTTCCTAAAGGTAATATACCATCCGCAGCCGGCCGCTAATATCGCACCAATAACCGCACCGTAAACTCCCGCAATCGATCCTCCTAGGGCCGCACCTCCCACCGTTACCACCATCAGGCGATCGGCTTTATCCCAAAATCGAGGGGAATCAGCACCCTCGTGATCAAGGGGGGATCGGGCTAATTTTTGGGCAGTTTTTACCCAATCTTGGCTAGGAATAACATCATTAATAAATAGGGCCTCGAAATCTAAACTATCGGGAAAAATGACGCTTAAACTTTTGGTGCGTTCTTGGTTAGCATAGGCTGCGTCTAACTCTTCGATCGCTTTTTTATAAGCTTTTTCTAGGGGGGGAAAATCCTTGACAAGTTGCCGCAATTGTGTTGCTGCCTGGGGTTGTTCTTCCCTTAATAATCGTTCAATTTCTTTGAGCGATCGCTGTAGATATTCTGGCAAGGGTTCAGTCTGCTGTGCGAGGGCGATTAGCAGCGCTTCAAGATCGATAATTGTTTTGGGAATTTCCATAAGTTTAGTCCTGTCCAGTCAGGGTATAGGCTGCCCAATGGTAAGGATCGCTATATTCTGTTAGTTGATCTAGCCCTATTGTACTGCCTTCCTTCAAAGTATTCGCCGCCCTCACCTCCAGTCGATCGACCCCTTCCATTAGGGAGGGAAGTAGCCGAAGTTGCTCGATCCAGTCAGCTAGTTGCTGCCAAGTGATATTTTTTAACCAATTTTGTGTATTTTTCAGAGCTAGAGCCGGGGATTCACCCGCTAATAATCTTTGATAGAAGTTAATCATAAACCAGGCGCTAGAAATCTCCTTCACCGGCCAGAGGGTACTGACCACATTAGTCGCACCCGCTGCCCGGAAAGCACTGACGAGGCCGACGTATTCGGTGGTAATGCCATCCTTACCGGTGAGAGCGGTTTCACAGGCAGCCAGACAGACGAGACGGTAACTAGAGAGGTTGAGCTTGTTGATATCCCGGACGGTCAATAAACCATCGCTAAGGGCGATCGCAGACTCCTGGGGACGAAAAGAGTCATAAAAGCCGTGACCAGTGAAATGAAAGGTTTTATAGGCATTTTCGAGGGCTTTGCGGACGTTTTCGCGTGATGCCTTTTTCGGGCTAATTCTCGCGCTCGGTTGCAGGATATGGCTAATAATCGCCGATTCCAGTTGGGCGAAATCCATGGGTTTTTGCTCCGTTTTGGGGTCTTCGACACTGAGGAGGGGAGAATAGGAGAAATCGCCGGACTGGGGACGCAAACCGACCTGAGCAGAGGGGAGATAGGTGGCGGTGTATTTTTCGGGGAAGAGGGTATGTAGGGGGAAGCAGTGCAGATCCCGGTGGGGGATGAGAATCAGGGAATTAACGGAAACCGGCAAATGTGCGAGAATTTTATCGATCTGTAAAATCCGCTTTAATTGGGCAAAACGGCTGTTAAGTGACAATCTCCAGGGGTGATTTTGTTTATTCTCCGTTTCTTTTTTACTGGCATAGTCAAGGTATTGTTTATCCCATTCAGTTAACCAAGTCCGAAACTGTCGCGCCAGTTGACGGCGTTGTTCTGGCTCGACAATGACGGGATCAGCCTCTGGGGTGATAATAAAGGTGGTGAGATTGTCCTCGCTGAGATACCAGTAGATAATCGCCTTATTCGGACTGGTCAGGCTTTGGATGGTGGCATAATCGGGACTGGTGGGGTTTTCTTGCCAATTATCGAGAATCCAAGTCAAACAACGATTTTTATAAAATTCTGCCTGTTCAATTGCGTCTAGGGGATGATTTTCCTCGATCAGTAAATCGATTTCTAGGTGACTAAAACTGCTGAATTTTGCCTCAAAAGCGGGTTTATCGCCTTTCTGGGCGCGTAGTCGGGTGAAAAGGTCGCGTCCCTGTTGTTGATAGAATCGCGCTTGAGTGATTTCCTGTAAGGAAAGATGAGCGCGGATCAATCCTTGCAGAATTTCTAAATGATCTTCGGGGAAGTCTTTTTCGGTGAGAATCGGTAAAGCGATTTGATAATGTCGGATTGCGTCGCGACAATAGGGACTAGCTTTCCCTTGATACTGGGAATGTTCCAGATAAGCTTCCCCTAGATAGCGATAAATTTGCCCCCACGGAGGCGATCCTTGAACGAGGTGGGGAAGTGCCTCCCGGAGGCCGAAAAGATGGGGTTCTCGGTCATTAAGGGCTACTATCGGTTTACGATAAATGAGAGCTTCTAGACTAGGAGTAGAAATGCGATTTTTGCTCAGAGAACAAATGGCCCACCCTCGGCCGTTCCAAGCTTCATGGTCATCGGGTTTAATTTCTAAAGCTTGATCGTAGGATGCGATCGCTTGTTCAAATCTGCCTAAATTATATAACGCAATCCCTCGGTTGTACCAAGCTTTATGGTAATCGGGTTTAATTTCTAAAGCTTGATCAAAGGATGCGATCGCTTCTTCATACCTTCCTAAGTCAACTAACGCAAACCCTCGGTTGTACCAAGCTTTATGGTAATCGGGTTTAATTTCTAAAGCTTGATCAAAGGATGCGATCGCTTCTTCATACATTCCTAAGTTAACTAACGCAACCCCTCGGTTGTACCAAGCTTCATGCAAATCGGGTTTAATTTCTAAAGCTTGATCGTAGGATGCGATCGCTTCTTCCAATCTGCCTAAATTATCTAACGCAACCCCTCGGTTGTACCAAGCTTCATGGTCATCGGGTTTAATTTCTAAAGCTCGATCGTAGGATGCGATCGCTTGTTCATACCTTCCTAAGTTACCTAACGCAACCCCTCGGTTGTTCCAAGCTTCATGCTTATCGGGTTTAATTTCTAAAGCTCGATCCCAGGATGCGATCGCTTCTTCATACCTTCCTAAGTTAACTAACGCAATCCCTCGGTTGTACCAAGCTTGATGCAAATCGGGTTTAAATTCTAGAGCTCGATCGTAGGATGCGATCGCGCCGATAAAATCCCCATTGATTACTTTCTGGTATCCTTGCTCAAACCAGAATTCGGCATCCTGAACAATCGGGGTATTATTAGCGGTGGATAGTCCCTGAGTTGTCGAAGTTTTCCCTTGATTCAAAAGTTGATATAATTTTTGGACTTCCGTTAAATCCGTCTCCTTTGAGCATAGATTTTCCCCCTCCACAATGGAAACATCCCTCACCGCATCGCGCAACTGGAGGCTAATCCGTTGGGATACTTCCCCCAGATTTCCCGTCATCACTTTCCCTAAAGCCGCCAAATCCTGCGCTAAAGTTTGATAATCTTCTGGATACTGTAGCCATTCCTCGCTTTTGACCTCTAACCAGTGCGCCAGCTTTTTATCGTTACAATGGCGACTGTATAGCCATCCCCGTAACCCACCGGTGGTGGTTCCCGCTGCCACCTGCTCGAATAAACCCATCAATATCCCTTCATATTCGCCATCAATGGGTTCTGGGGGGGATTTTTGGACTTTTTTGGGGTTAACTGCCTTCGGACTGCCTATAAAGAGCGATTTTAGCCAATTCCAGAGCTTTTTTAGTAAGGATATCATCCAAGAAAGGGGGAAAGGAAGATAAGGAAATTATATCTCTACTGGCGAAAGTCGTCCCTTTCGGGGTTTATACTCGTCCTCTAATAGCCAATTTTCCGCTTCCTCGACTTGTTAGCTCGCTTGTTCATCTCATGCCAGAAACAAATTCTTGTAACGTAATTCCAGCAGTACGAATAAGACTACGAAGCGTACCTTTTGCCACTTCACGATGATCAGGAACAGAGAGTGTTACCTGTTCACCCTCCTTAACCATAATGATATGGCTTGCACTTTGACGCGCAACTTGCCAGCCGAAGGTTTCAAATATTCGGACTACTTCACGTCCGCTGAGAACAGGAAGAGCAGAGGACATGATTAGGCCATTACCTCTACTTGACAAGTTTCAATCGTGAGCGGTAGTCCACGTTCTGCACGAACTTCAAGGCAAGCGATAATCGCATCTCTGATATTTTCGAGAGCTTCTGCTCTCGTTTGACCTTGGCTGACACAACCCGGAATACTGGGGCATTCTACAACCCAAACCCCATCCTCGTCACGGTCAAGTGTTACAGTCAACTTCATAACTTCTCACTATAATCTCCCAGGTTATATTTTACCTATTAGGGCCTGAGTTGGTTAAGCGGCGATCGCTAATTCTTGCTAAACAGCATACAGAATCAGGGTTTTGAAGAAAAGCGGAAAGGAAGATAAGGAAATTATATCTCTACTGCCGAAAGTCGTCCCTCTACCGGTTCAAATTCGTCCTCTAGTAGCCAATTTTCCGCTTCCTCGTAACTCGCACGGCTCTCTTCTTCTTTGTCTGATCAGTTTAACTGAATGTAGTGATCGATCTTTGTGTCCTTTGTGCCTCTGTGGTTCCTTCCACTCCCTCGCCAGCAGGACTGTATCTTAGAATACATTTTAACCAGCAAACCTAAGAGAGCCTTCGCACCGGTGAATACCACATAGGGGTTTTCTGCATCGATCTAATTTTTTCTAGAATGGGGAGAAAAGTAATTGCCATCAATCCATGATTCAGAGTATCTCGTCCTCTTGGTTGTCTGAGTATTCCTCGGCAGTTGCCGCAGGAATTTGCGCTATTTTAGTCTTTTTTGGTTGGTTATGCCTACACCTTAATCTGATCGGCCCGGCTTTCATCCTACTAGCGATCGCATATGTGGTGGGAGGATACGAGAGTACCCAAGCAGGATTGACGACTTTATGGGAGGAAAAAGAACTAGATGTGGACCTGTTAATGATTGTAGCGGCCTTGGGGGCGGCGATTTTGGGACTCTGGGACAGTAATTACTATCTCATCATCGATGGAGCCATTTTAATCCTGATTTTCGCTATTAGTGGCGCATTAGAACAGATTGCCATGGCAAAAACCGATCGCAATATTCGTTCTCTCATGGCCATGACTCCCGATACTGCTAGATTAATCACGGGAGACAGGGAAAAAGAGGTTCCTATCAAGCAATTACGGATCGGTGATACAGTTTTGGTCAAACCGGGCGAATTAATCCCCATTGATGGCATTATTATGGAGGGAAACAGTCCCATCAATCAAGCGCCAATTACCGGAGAATCCCTTCCCGTGGATAAAACCATCGGGGAAGAAGTCTTTGCGGGAACTCTCAACGGTGCGGGAGTGCTACGTTTAAAGGTGGAAACTCCCCCCGAAAGTCGCTTAATTGAGAGGGTGATTCGTTTGGTAGAAAAGGCACAAAATGAATCCCCTCCCTCCCAAGAGTTTATCGAAGGTTTTGAGCGGGGTTATGCGAAAATTATCGTGATTTTGGGCTTAATTTTCGGGATTTTACCGCCTTTTCTCTGGGGTTGGACCTGGGAAACCACTATCTATCGGGCCTTAATTTTTCTCGTGGTGGCCTCTCCCTGTGCTTTAATGGCCTCGATTATGCCAGCTTTGTTATCGGGTATCGCTAACGGCGCAAAACAGGGGATTTTATTCAAAAATGGCGCAAGATTGGAGATGATCGGCCGCATACGAGCGATCGCTTTTGATAAAACCGGCACTCTCACCCTTGGTAAGTTGCAAGTGGTGGAAATTATCCCTATCCATGCAGTCAGCGAAAATGAGGTGTTAGCGGTGGCTGCATCCCTAGAATCCTGTTCGGAACATCCCATTGGATCCGCTATTACCGCCACAGCCAGGGAGCGTGGTATAAATTTCTTCAGTGCTAATCAGGTGCAAGCGGTATCGGGACGGGGTATCACGGGAAAAATTGGCGATAAGTCGGTATCTGTGGGCAATTTTGCCTATATTCGTGACCATATTGCTGATCTTGACCAGAATATCCTAGCTATGCGCGAACGTTTACAAAAAGAAGGCAAAACCCTCGTCTGGGTAGTACAAGAGAATCAGATAATCGGTGCGATCGCTGTGGCCGATACCCTGCGGGAATCGGCAGTTAATCTGGTGAAGCAGCTAAAAAAGATCGGTATCGAACATATCGTTTTAATTACGGGTGATAATCAACAAAGTGCCGATAAAGTCGCTGAAAAACTCGGTATTGAGGAAGTTTACGCTGATTTACTGCCCGAAGATAAGTTAAGCGTTATCCAAAATCTGCAAGAAAAATATCACACTGTCGCTATGGTGGGGGATGGCATTAATGACGCGCCCGCTTTAGCTATGGCTAATGTGGGGATTGCCATGGGAAAAGCTGGTAGTGATGTGGCCTTGGAAACGGCCGATATTATCCTTATGTCCGATAATTTAGCCAAAATTCCCAGCGCGATTAACCTCGGTCGTCGTGCCAATCGCATTGTTAAACAGAATATCACTTTCGCCCTCGCGTTTATCGGCATATTGCTCATAGCCAATTTTGCCGGTGATATAACTTTACCTCTAGGTGTCATCGGTCATGAAGGATCGACGGTATTAGTGACTCTCAGCGGTTTAAGATTGTTCAAATAGGGATAAAAATACAGACAACTATGGGCGAAATCCAGGCAATCCGAGGCACAAAAGATATTTTACCGGCGGAGGTCGGTTACTGGCAGTGGTTAGAGGAAACTGCCAGCAGAATTTTAGGGACTGCGCTGTATCAAGAGATACGAACTCCCATTTTTGAACAGACGCAACTTTTTGAACGGGGTATCGGGGAAGCGACGGACGTGGTGGGTAAAGAAATGTACACTTTCCTCGATCGCGGTCAACGTTCCCTGACTTTGCGACCGGAGGGAACGGCTGGGGTCGTTCGGGCCTACATTGAACACAAATTACAGGCCGCCGGAGGAGTACAAAGACTCTGGTATAAGGGGCCGATGTTTCGTTATGAACGTCCGCAAGCGGGTAGGCAGCGACAGTTTCATCAAATTGGGGTCGAATTGTTGGGAACTGATGACCCTAGGGCGGATGTGGAAGTAATTACCCTTGCCAGCGAGATATTAAAAGCTGTGGGGCTAGAAAACCTAAAATTAGATATTAATTCCCTGGGAAATGCCCAAGATAGGCAAAATTATCGTCAGGCCCTGCTAGATTATTTGACTCCCTACAAAGCTGATTTAGACGCGGATTCTCAACAGAGATTAGAAAAAAATCCCCTGCGAATTTTGGATAGTAAGGACGAGAAAACCAAGATTATCTGTAAGAATGCTCCCAGTATTCTTGAACATCTCGGCAGTGATTCTCAAAAGCATTTTGAACGGGTGCAATCTTTACTAACCGATTTGGGAGTTATCTATAATCTTAATCCCTCTTTAGTGCGCGGATTGGACTATTACACCCATACGGCCTTTGAAATTCAGTCCGATGATTTAGGCGCTCAAGCTACGGTTTGCGGTGGTGGTCGTTATGATGGTTTAATAGCTCAATTAGGCGGTCCAGACACACCAGCAGTGGGTTGGGCGATCGGTTTAGAACGTCTGATTATATTATTACAACAAAAGCAGTCTTTATCTTTTTTGGTTCCCGATTTTTATCTCGTCTCCAAAGGAGAAAAAGCTGAGGCCCGCAGTGTGGTGTTAGCGCAGCAATTACGCGGATTGGGGTTTAGCGTCGAGTTAGACTTAAGCGGCAGCGCTTTCGGAAAACAATTTAAACGGGCCGATCGAGCTAAGGCCGTGGGCTGTATAATTTTGGGGGATGCTGAGGCTGAAAATGGCACGGTACAACTGAAATGGATGGCCACCCAAGAACAAATTAGTCTAACCCAAGTGGATTTATTGACACAAGCAGGGGAATTAAAAGCGCAAATCTCCCGGCACAAATCCTAGGTTTTAGCGTCATGGCCAAACATTAGGCCTAGGCTAAGATTATGGAATTTATACTGCAAAAACAAGGGGAGAATCACGGACACACAATTTCTAATAATTCTCTAGAAATTGTCTCGGGAAACTATCGTCTCTTGGCCCGTCTGGATTCTCCTTTTGCTCATATTGAAGTGCGTATCGATTACGAATCTCCCGAAAGTAGTGAAAGATATACTCATTATTATCGATCGGATGCCGGGGGTTGGCTGGAAATTTTTTTCTATCGAGATTTGGGAATAGGTAGCTGGAAAATTCGCTGTTATGGGGATATTCTGGCAGAATTAGGGGGGCAAGGTTGGCAAGCAATGTTAACTTTAATTGTTACTCCTGTTAAGATCAATTATCTGGCTCGATTAGAACAGTTAATTAAAACCGAAATTGAACCTTTATTAGCACTAGAATCCTCTCGAGAGATGGTAAAATTAGAATTTGCCGATTTAACCAATAATTCTGCCTTTGTTTTTGATTTATGCCTACCAGAGGAAACAATGACCGCTAGAGAAGGGGTAACTCTAGAACTGCCAGAACCTGCTAATATGAAAAAGAGCCTTCAAAGTTTATCTAATCGCAGTTCTGCACCCCTACCCCCGAAAATATCTGGTTCTAATTCTCGCCGAAAATCACCGCAACTGCCCCCAATTCCTAAAAATAAATAACCTGATAGTATGTAATGATGAGGTGAGGCTGGAACTTAAACCTAAGATTTTTTCAAGAACTTCTGACGAATTCGCGAAATTAATAGGTCTAATTCAGGTAACTTCAATAACATCGCACCGAGGAGAAATAAACCCACCGCTACGGTCGAGGCAAAACCCAACTGTAACAATTGTAAGAAAATATTACCAGCACCGAAAACCTTTTCCCAACCCCAACTAGCACCCCAACTAGCAACACCAGAAAGCATTGTAATTACCGTTAATCCCAACAAGGATAAACCCCATTCTCCCAAGGGTAAACCTCCTAAACGACGATTTAAAATCACCGTAAAAATGCCCATAGAAAGGATATTAACTCCCACGGTGGCTAAAACAATCCCCGGAGTACCAAAAGGTTTATACAAGAGGAAATCCAGCACACCATTAAGAAAAATATTCACCATACTCACCTTAAAAGGAGTTTCGCCATCACCCAAAGCATAGAACACTCGTACTAAAACATCCCGGCCGAGATAGAAAAACATCCCGAAACCGTAGGCCATTAATACGGGAACCACCTGTTCCGAGGCAGCCAGATTAAAAGCACCCCGTTGATAGATAACTCGCACTACAGGGAAAGCGAGGGCGATAAAGATAGCGGTGAAGGGTAACATGGTTAAAGCCGTCAATAATAAACCCTGACGGATTCTTTGCTTCAATTCTCCCCAATTTTCCGGTTCCGTCAGTCGAGAAAATATCGGCATAAACGGCACGAGAATCATGTTGGACATGATGCCCAAGGGCGTGAGAACGATAAAACTGGCGTAACGCATGGAAGCGGCGGCATTTTCGATAAAAGAAGCGAAAAAGAGGTCAGTATAAACGTTAATATGCAACATTCCTGAAGATAAGGTCGCCGGAATCATCACCCGCAACACCTCCGACACCCCCGGTATCCGCCAATCCCAACGAAATGTTAATTTTCCTAAACCTGCCTTGACTTGTGCGCCCACTTGTGCTAGCCATTGCCAGAGCGCCCCAACGAGAGTACCGCCGGCGAGGACAAAACCCCCCAGTTGCACATATTGCGGCTCATCAATGCGATCGCCAAGTGACCAGGCCAGCAAACCCACCCCAATAATCACCGCCAAACTGGAAAAAAGCGGACTGAGACTCGGTAGCCAGTATTGATCCGCCGCATTGAGAGTACCGAAACCGATGCCGATTAAACCGGCTAAAACCGCCATGGGGGCCATAATTTGCAGTTGTTGAATGGCCATGGCACGGGTGGCGGCATCTAAACCGGGAGCGAGAACATCGATAAAAATATTGGCAAAAACGATTAAAAAGACGGTGACAGTTAATAAAATCGCGCTGACTAGGGTGGTAATAGTCTCGACAATCGGCGCGGACTCGGATTTATCCCTTTTGGCCAAAACACTGACCAAAGCGCTGTGAAAAGGGCCGTTAATACCACCGAGGAGAATTAACAGAAAACCGGGGATAACGTAGGCAAAAGCGTAGGCGTTCACCACTGGCCCGACACCGTAGGCAGCGGCGATTACCTGTTCGCGGACCAACCCAAAAACCTTACTGATTAAGGTGGCAACGGCGACAATTCCGGCAATACCGGCTAAGGAACGGGTAGCTTTCTTAGTAATGATGACACCTCGAAAGAAAACAACTGCATTGATTGATTCTACCCGTTTCTGTGTTCCCGCAGAAAAGCGATCTCTAGTTGTCAAATTTAATTTGACTGGAGTGTATAACACCCATTTCCCCACAGACATCCGTATAATACCAAGGGCCAACCGAACCATAAATATTGATGGTTCTACGTTCTCTGACTGAACAGATGATATTGCCATTGGGGGACATTCTCACATTTGATGGTGGAGAAAACACTGTTGCCGCAGCGATTCTCGATGTAGATTGAGAACTATCGAATCTGTAACTACACACCACCTCTAGCATTGTTTGAGTCGCTTGAGAGCGGGGACGATGAATTTGTCTTTCGGGAAAAGTCGTCCAAGTTCCGTTATCACAATTAGCTTGGCTAACCAGTCGTTGATTTCCTAAATAATAAACAAAGTCAACACTACGGGAACTAGCCGGAACAATCGAACATAAATCGATGTTAACGCTTTTTCCCGTCACAGCAGTTCCGGCAAAGTAATTACAAGTTTGAGCCAAAACTATATTCGGTTTTGCCCATGGAGCACCGACTACCATTGTTAAAGATAGACTAGAAATCAAAATAATTGTTTTCATGGTTGATTTTACATTTTCTGGAGGCTTTTTCTGAGATTATTTTATAGTTTATAACTAGGTAGGTGTTAAAAATTTTCAGACACCTCCCTTAATAAGCTATCCATTATTCAGATATTTCTTAACAAAAAGAGAAGAAACTAAAAAAAGGGAAACGATTGATAGGTATAGTTTTGAATTGGCGAAGTAATTGGTTGAAAGGGGTTTACTTTTTAGCTAAGTCTCTCAAAGCGGGAATAGTCGCCATTCAGCAGTTACCAGTCAATCAAGATACCAAATCCGATTTATAAGAGATGATTTTATTAGTGCTTGGTCGCCACACTTGCTCATCAGCCTATGATAACGGGATTTGTTGCCCAAGTTCTTAAAACCGACCTGAAGTCTGTTATATTTTCTAAGAAAGCCGTGCGCTCCTACAGCAGGGCATTATTCTGTAGGAGCGCACGGTCTGGACAACCCCTGAGATAACCTTTTCTGTACCACAAACGCGGGATATCCCTCCGCAACACCTAAAAGGAGAATCTGATGTTCAAAATCGATACTTGCTGTACTCTAGTACCCTACTTTGAAGTACAAGAAGGAAAAATTGCTGCGTTCAAGGAACTAAGCCCCAAGTTCATTGAGAGAACCCGCACCGAAGAGGGCTGTATCCATTACGCTTTTTCATTTAGCGGCAATATTCTTCATTGCCGCGAGGGTTACGTCGATGCTTCCGCAGTTCTTGCCCACCTACAAAACGTCGGGGAACTGCTAGACGAACTTCTCAAAATCGCCAAGATTATTCGCCTAGAAGTTCACGCTCCCGCTTCCGAAATCGAAAAGCTGCGAGAGCCGTTGGCCTCTCTTAACCCTCAGTTCTTCGTTCTCGACGAAGGTATTCGCCGCACCAGCGAAGCCTAGCCCCGAACTGACAGAAAACGGATGCCCTATTCCCGTCTCGAAACGCACCGGATTACTTCTTTCTCCGGCGGATTTGTCTTGCGCCCAACTATTAGAAGGATTGAGGGACAATTAAACTTTCAGTACATATCGACCATACGAGAAAAAGCGGGAGAAGAGGAGATAAATGGTAGCGAATTTCCACGTTCCTCCATTTTATTACTGAAAGTAGAAACGATTGAAATCGTCAATTTCCACTTATTTTGGGACTGACATCACCCTGAGACTCCGAATATTCTGAAATTAGCAAGTAAACACGGCTTCCCAATTTCAGGAAAAAATTATGAATCTACGTTCTGTCAAGACTATCCTATTAGGCGGTATGTCCCTGTTGGTGGCAACTTTGCCCATCGCTCAAGTTGCACAAGTTTCAGCTGACCCAATATGTTCGCCCGTAAATGGGCAATGGTATTACTCGGGGCGACCCGGCCCAATCATCACTCAATCCGGCGATCGCCTGACGGTTGATATGTCGGCTTATGGACGACCCACCGCAACGGGGCGCATACTTAGTCCAACTGAAATTCGAGTCACCTATCCTGATTATGGTACCTTTGTTGGTACTTTGACTGGTCGAGGCCAGATAAATTGGAGCGATCGCAGCGTTTGGCAAGCCCTCAGTTTTGCTGGTAATTGGAAGTATGATGGCAGGCCGGGTCCTGTTGTCACGCAGTCAAGGAGTCGCCTCACGGTTGATATGTCAGCTTATGGGCGACCCACAGCGACAGGAAGAGTCACAGGTCCCGCTACCGCTAGTGTCAGATTTCCCGATGACGCGACTTTCACTGGCGTCTTAGTCAGCCCTAGTTGTATTCAATGGTCAAATGGCACGACTTGGACAAAATAAGCATTGCCTAATCCTGCGTTCTTGTTGAATCTACATATAGAGGCGATCGTTTTGATCAATTATTGCGATCACCGATCTTGTAAGTTGGGTTGATGTTCAGGTAATTTGTCGAGAATTTCAACTAAAAAAGGTCGGGGCGAACATTAGCTCACCCCGACCTTTTTTGTCGTAATTATTTGATTAGAACTTAACCATTGATAGCGGGAGCGGTCATAACCACAGGAGCCTGTTCGCCACTAGCTAAGTCTAAGGGTAAATGGATTATTTAAATCCTTTTATAACCCCCTATTATTCGCGTTCTTGAGGTTCAATAACCAACTTAATTCCCTGAATAATTAATTTGATTTTTTCCCGAGAAAGTCTTCCGATAGACTCCGTTAAAAGACGCTTATAGCGGTGTGCAGTCGTATTAGGTACAGTGTCACAAGCTATAAACCATGCTAGGCAAAGCTTGGTCTGTATCTCACTCAAGCGCTTACCGCTATATCAACCGTGAAAACCTGTGAAACATTAACAACACTGGATTCAGGTAAATTCCCTTCACCCTCATTCAATAAAACATTACCAATAGCTTTTGCTCGTCTCAAATTGGTTGTTAATGGACACACAATAACCGTCCCAATTTGTGAATGATTCAGAGCATCATTTCGCACCACAACACAAGGACAAAGATAAGCAGGTTCAGAACCTTGTGGTTTTCCTACATCAATCCAATAAATCTCACCTTGAAAAATCGTCATATTTACTCAGATAATTGGCGTTGATGATGGCGTATTCCCTCTAACATCAAAGTTTCTGATTTGTCCAATCCATCACTATAAGCTTCATTCCAACTATCCATTAATACCTGTTTAGTTATTTTTTGATTATTCAATCCTAATTATTGATGTAACTTCTCCAATAACCATTGTTTATCTTCATCTCCCCTGATTCAACGCCTAAGACAACTAAAAATAAAACAGAAACAGCAAGTAGTATTTATAAAGGAATATGAGTAATCCGGTCTTGATAATCTTGGGCATCGCCTAATAAAGCAATGAGAATTAAATTCTCAATAATCTCTTTGATTGTTGCTTTAGGACGCAAGACAAAAATCCCTGGACTATGACGACTTTGTGCCAGATGATCAGCTAAATGAACAGGCATAGAAGTCCGATTATTTGTAACTAAAATAAAGTGATTTGCTTCGCACCAAATTAAAATTTCTGGGTCTAAGGTGCTTTTCGACGGAACACCAGGTTCGCCAATCATCCAAACCGTTAAATCAGAGTGACGGCGCAATAATTGCTCCCGATACAGCGGCGGTAAATTTTCATCAATTAGATACTGAATACTCATTGATATTTTCTGCTGCTATTTCCGCCTTGAATTTCCGCATTTTCTCCACAAAAGCGGGAGGGTTCAAATCCTGTTCTTGTTCTCCTTTTTGACAATGTTCTAGCCATTCTGCCAGATATTGACTAACTCGGTCTTTTTCGTGCAGGTAATAGAGAATAGTGGCATGGATTTGTTCTAGGGTAAGGGTAGGATAAATTTGCCCGATCTCTTCAGGGGTACGGGCGCGGTAAATGTATTCATATAAGATAGTTTCAATGCCAATGCGGGAGTTTTTTAAGCGAATGTCATTGGGAGTCAAAAAATTAAAGTAGTCTTCGAGTTGCATCGGTTAATACTCCTATTGATAAATTCGTACTTTTTTGTATCATCAATCAAGCCAATAAATCTCTCCTTGAATATTATGATTCTAACAACAAAAAAGCACCCCCTCGCGGGAGTGCCTTTTCGTTCAGACTAGGAATTAACCATTGATAGCAGGAGCAGTCAGAGCCACAGGAGCCTGTTGGCCACTAGCCAAGTCTAAGGGGAAGTTATGTGCATTACGCTCGTGCATTACTTCCATCCCGATACC